>CALGJN010000219.1:0-32337 GCA_937920185.1 uncultured Cellvibrionales bacterium
CCACATACCGGTTTTTCAACCCGAGTCGCTAAAAACGCTGGCCGCCCAAGAACAACTTCAAGAGTTGGCGCCAGACGTTTTAGTGGTGGTTGCCTACGGCTTGATACTGCCGCGCGCGGTACTCGAAATTCCGCGCCTCGGCTGTATCAATGTGCACGGCTCGCTGTTGCCCCGCTGGCGCGGAGCTGCGCCGATCCAAAGAGCCATCGAAGCCGGTGATATAGAGACCGGTGTGACCATCATGCAGATGGATGAAGGCCTCGACACCGGCAAAATGATCGAGCGCGTCGCATGCGCCATAGCCCCAACCGACACCAGCGCCGAGGTGGCGAGCAAACTCTGCCAAATTGGCGGACCGGCGCTGTTACGCAGCTTAAATGCACTCGAGCGCGGCGACGCTACGGCAACTACGCAGGATGAAACTCAGAGTTGCTATGCGGCTAAAATCGACAAGCGCGAAGCGCTCATCGATTGGTCGCAGAGCGCGGTAACACTCGAGCGTAAAATTCGCGCATTTAATCCCGCCCCGGTCGCCTACAGTACCCTGCAAGGTGACCGAATAAAGCTCTGGCGAGCCCGCAGCACAGGGCAATCCAGCGATCATCCACCGGGAACCATCGTCAGCAGCGAAGGGGGTGTTTTACGCATCGCCTGCGGCCAAGGCAGCCTCCTGGTCGAGCAAATTCAGCTGCCCGGAAAATCGCGTATGACAGTCGCCGAGGTATTGAATTCCCGGCGCCAATTATTTTCTTCCAGCTCCCAACTGGGTACCTAAGCCGTTGAATACTCGCGCGGCAGCAGCCCAGGTGGTGGCCAGCGTATTGCGCGGCCAGTCTCTGTCGGCAGCCCTGCCACCGATGGTATTACGGGTCGAGGAGCGCGATCGCAGCTTGCTAAAAGAACTGTGTTTCGGCTCCCTTCGCTGGCAACCCTGCCTGACCCTGTATCTCGAGGTGCTGATAACAAAACCACTGCGCGCCAAGGATCTAGAAATCCACGCGCTCTTAATGATCGGCCTGTATCAATTATTACACCTGCGGGTCGCCGAACACGCCGTAGTCAATGAAACGGTAACCGCAACCAAGGCATTGAAACGCCCCTGGGCTAAAGCCATGGTGAACGCTGTATTACGCAATTTTTTGCGCCAGAAGGAAGCATTGACAGAGCAATTGTCGCCGCGGCGGGCATTTCAATCGGCCCACCCCGATTGGTTGGTTCGAGCATTTAAAGATGCTTGGTCGGAACCCCGCACCAGCGAAATTATCGCCGCTAATAATGCTCGCGGACCGATGACTTTAAGGGTTAATACCGCACGCGGTTCGCGCTCTGATTACCTCGAGCGCCTGCACGTTGCTGGATTGGAGGCGAATGCCATCGAGCTCACCGATAGCGGCATCCAACTGACATCCCCCGTCGATGTCAGCCAACTGCCTGGCTTCGATCTAGGCGACTGCAGCGTCCAGGACGGTGCCGCGCAATTAGCCGCTCCTCTACTGATGCTTGAGCCTGGGCAGCGCGTGTTAGATGCCTGTAGCGCCCCGGGCGGAAAAACCGGACACATTGCCGAAGCGCAACCACAATTAGACACCCTACTGGCTCTAGACAGCGATCCCAGACGCTTGCAGCGAGTGCGCGACAATCTTACCCGGTTGGGCCTCGAAGCCGAATTACGCGAGGCCGATGCCTCCGACCCTGGAGCTTGGTGGGATCAACAACTTTTCGATCGCATTTTACTTGACGCTCCCTGTTCGGCGACCGGTGTGATTCGCCGTCACCCGGATATTAAACTGCTGCGCACTGCTGCAGATATCGAAAAGCTGGCGGCAATTCAAGGGCAACTGTTGCAGAGCCTTTGGCCAACGCTAAAAAACAACGGCGTTTTAGTGTACGCTACCTGTTCGGTGTTGCCGCGCGAAAATGATCGTGTCATCGAAAAGTTTTTACCGGCGCACAGCGATGCGCATATCTGTGCAATCGACGCCGACTGGGGTTTGCAAACGAATTTTGGCCGGCAGTTATTTCCGCTCATAGGTGGTCAAGACGGTTTTTACTACGCGCGTTTACAGAAACGTCGAAATGACATTGAATCCGAGAAATAAATGAAAATAATCATCGTGGGGGCAGGACAGGTCGGCGGAACGCTAGCGGAGAATCTTGCCAGAGAGTACAACGACATTACCGTGGTGGACGTCGACGGCAAAGCGCTGAGAGTACTGCAAGATCGGCTCGATATTCGAACCGTGGCGGGCATTGGCAGCCATCCGGATGTGCTAGTTCGCGCAGGGATCGAGGACGCCGATATGCTGGTCGCGGTCACCAATAGCGACGAAGTCAACATCATCGCCTGTCAAGTTGCCTATTCACTGTTCCACACGCCGACCAAAATCGCCCGAATTCGCGCCTACAATTACACCAATCCAAAATATTACGACAAGCTATTTAACGACAAACACATGCCGGTGGATGTGATGATTACGCCAGAACAGGTGGTGACCGACTATATTTCAAAGTTGGTGGCTCAACCTGGAGCTCTGCAAGTACTCGACTTTGCCGGCGGAATTATCCAACTGGTAGGTCTGAGGGCCGTCAAAAACAGCCCACTAGTGGGTCAAGAGTTACGCACCCTTAAAGAGCACATCCCCCATGCTGACGCTCGCGTAGCAGCCATTTATCGTCGCGATCGGGCGCTGTTTCCAACCGGTACAACCGTCATAGAAGACGGTGACGAAGTATTTTTCATCGCTGCTAAAAATAATATTCGCAAGGTGATGAGCGAATTGCGCAAGTTAGAAAAGCCCTACCAGCGGTTGATTATCGCCGGCGGCGGCAATATCGGCTATCGGCTGACCAAGGCTCTTGAAAATGACTACAATATAAAAATCATCGAGTACTCCAAGCAGCGCGCTGAATTTCTATCCGAAAAACTCAACCGTGCGGTGGTACTGAATGGATCGGCGACCGACCAAGAATTGCTGCTCGACGAAAATATCGACCGGGCCGATGTGTTTTTGGCGCTCACTAACGACGATGAAGTGAATATTATGGCCTCCCTATTGGCCAAACGACTGGGCACCAAAAAGGTCATGACGCTGATCAGTAACCCGGTGTATGCAGACCTTATGCAAGGTGGCGACATCGATGTAGCGATCTCGCCACAGCAGGCAACCACCAGCTCACTGTTGGCTCACGTGCGCAGAGCAGACACTGTAAGCGTGCACTCACTTAGGCGTGGAGCGGCAGAAGCGCTAGAGATAATTGTCCATGGTGACGAGAAAAGCTCGAAAGTTGTAGGCCGTAAAATTGAAGACATTCAATCGCCACCCGGGGCGACACTGGCGGCACTGGTGCGCGATGGCGAGGTGCACATAGCCCACGGCAATACCGTGATCAATAGCGGCGATCACGTCATCGTTTTTGTGGTCGATAAAGCCAATACCCGCGCGGTGGAAAAGCTCTTTACCGTCGGTTTCAGTTTTTTTTAAGGCGCCATTATGCACACAGCTATTACTGCGCGAGTACTGGGCCTGCTGTTAATTATATTTAGTCTGACTATGCTGCCACCCGTGCTGGTCGCCTTGTGGTATGAAGAATCGACCTCGCGAATGTTCTTGTTGGCGTTTTCAATCACGCTGCTGGTCGGCTTATTATTTTGGCTACCCATGCGCTCGAGTACCGGCGAACTTCGAACGCGCGATGGCTTTGTAGTTACGGTGTTTTTTTGGCTGGTGCTGAGTACCTTTGGCACCCTGCCGTTTATGCTCTCCGACGCTCTGCAACTGTCATTCATCGATGCACTATTTGAATCCATATCCGGACTGACCACCACCGGAGCGACAGTGATATCCGGCTTGGACACCTTGCCAAAATCGATTCTCTACTATCGTCAACAACTGCAATGGCTCGGCGGTATTGGTATCGTTGTGATCGCGGTGGCCATCCTGCCGATGCTGGGCGTCGGCGGCATGCAAATATATCGCGCCGAAACCCCTGGCCCCATGAAAGACTCTAAAATCACACCGCGTATTACCGAGACGGCAAACGTTTTGTTCAAAATATACGTCGCACTTACCGCGGTCTGCGCGCTAGCTTATTGGATCGCAGGTATGTCGTTGTTCGACGCGATATGCCACAGCTTTTCGACCGTGGCAATCGGCGGATTTTCGACCCACGATGCCAGCATTGGTTTTTTTGATAGTGGCGCGATCATGGCTATTTGTACATTTTTTATGGTCGTGTCAGGGATCAATTTTGCCCTCCACTATGCGGCTTGGCACGATCGGGAAGTGTCTTTTTACTGGACCGATCCCGAGGCGAGGCTGTATCTGGCCCTGCTAGCGGTGGGCGCGGCTATTACGTGCCTGTACCTATATTTTAGCGGCACCTACGGCTGGAGTGACAGCATCAGGCAGGGCATTTTTCAATTGGTGTCGATCATGACCACCACCGGCTTTGCCACCGCCGACTTTAATGCCTGGCCGACCTTTCTGCCGTTTTTTCTTATATTTTTGTCGTTCTTTGGCGCCTGTGCCGGGTCTACTGGCGGCGGCATAAAAATTGGCCGGATGTTAATTTTGTGGCAGCAAGGGGTTCGCGAGATCTACCAATTGGTGCACCCGAATGCGGTATTGCCGATCAAAATTAACAACCGCAAGGTTCCCGATCGCATCGCCGATGCAATATGGGCCTTTTTTGGCGTCTATTTAGCGGTTTTTTACCTGATGGTATTACTGCTGCTCGCGAGTGGACTCGACTATGTCACAGCCTGGTCGGCGACCGCCGCATCGCTCAACAATCTAGGTCCCGGGCTAGGTGCTGTGGCGAGTAATTATGCGGAACTCGGCAGCTTCGCAAAATGGGTTTTGTGCTGGGGCATGCTGCTCGGCCGACTGGAAATTTTTACCCTGTTGGTACTTTTTACGCCCACCTTTTGGCGTCGTTAAGCGTTACTCATCGTCCGCTCGACGAGCGTCGTTATAGGCCTGTTCCGATATCACATGGTAAGCCATTGCTTGGGCCTTGAACGCCTTGAGCGAGTCGGCAATGCGCCCGGTCAATTCAGTTTCGGCCGCCAACTCATCGACCACCTGGGCCGACATGCGGCGTAATTTTGCCAGCACTGGCTTGGGTAAGCGGCGTAAATCGACGCCATGATTATCGACCAAGTCGACCAGCGCACGATTGTTCTTAGCGGTGTACTCATCCAACATATCTTGGTTTACCGCCCGGGCTGCGACTTCAATAATCGTCTGAAGATCCTCGGGTAGGCCCGCATAGGCATCGGCATTGACGGTCAGCTCGGCCATCACCCCGGGTTCGTGCCAGCCGGGGTAATAGTAATATTTTGCCACCTGGTGCAACCCGAAAGCGAGGTCATTATAGGGGCCGACCCACTCGGTGGCGTCGATGACACCGGTTTGCATAGCGGTATAAATATCGCCGCCAGCGATATTCCACGAGGTGCCACCAGCAAGGCTTATGACATCGCCTCCCAAGCCTGGGATGCGCATTTTCAAACCCGCCAGATCTTCAATCGAATTGATCTCCCGATTGAACCATCCGGCCATCTGCACGCCGGTATTACCGCCGGCAAAGGGGATTAAATTAAACGGTGCGTAAAGCTCTCGCCAGAGCTCGAGCCCACCCCCATGGTGCACCCAGGCATTCATCTCCTGAGCATTTAAACCAAAGGGTACAGCGGCAAAAAAGGCTGCGCCCTGGGCCTTACCGGCCCAATAATAAGCCGCGCCATGACCCATTTCGGCGGTGCCCTGCGAGACCGCATCAAACACTTCCATGGCTGGCACTAGTTGCCCTG
Organism: uncultured Cellvibrionales bacterium; assembly: GCA_937920185.1. Taxonomy (GTDB): domain Bacteria; phylum Pseudomonadota; class Gammaproteobacteria; order Pseudomonadales; family Porticoccaceae; genus TMED48. The sequence continues at coordinate 5,816 of CALGJN010000219.1, forward strand.
CGCCAAACACCTCGACTTGCAACCGCCCTGCGCTCATACGCTCGACAAGGTCGGCGAAAGTCTCGGGTGCGGTGCCCAAACCGGGGTAATTTTTTGGCCAAGTGGTAACCAATTTCCAGTTGTAGGTGCGCTCGGCGTCGATCGTGCCGACAGCGCTCGGCGTCGATTGATCGCTACCACAGGCGGTTAATAATAGGCCAATTATAACAATGCCGAGTTTTCGCATAGGTTACTCCCAGGGTTGTAGATGATGACCGCCCACTTTGGGTGTGACGTCAGACGGCCGATAGTCGAGCTGAGTCGAGAATCAATATTTTGGTGCCAACTTCTTCAAATTGCACGTGCACGCGAGCGCGCGGTCCGTGACCTTCAAAATTCAGGATCACACCTTCGCCGTACATCGGATGACAAACCAGTTGGCCGAGCGCGAATCCGGTATCGTCACCGAGGTCGCTACTGAGTGCGCCCGCGGCATAACTCGTCGGTCGCGTAATAGTATTTTGTAGGCGCACCTCTTCGAGGACGTCGCTGGGTATGTCGCGGACGAATCGCGAAACTGAATTGTACGATTCGCTACCGTAAATCGAACGACATTCGGCGAACGTCAAATACAGCTTTTGCATCGCCCGGGTAATGCCGACATAGGCCAGCCGACGTTCTTCTTCAAGACGTCCGGGTTCGTCCAACGACATCTTGTGAGGAAATAGGTTTTCCTCCATACCGGCCAAAAAGACCAACGGAAATTCGAGGCCCTTGGCGCTGTGCAAGGTCATCAGCTGGACCGCGTCCTGATCTTCATCGGCCTGCCGATCGCCGGCATCTAGTGCCACCTGGTCGAGAAATTGCGGCAGTATCGGTTGCTCAGCATGCTCCGGCTGAAAATTGCCACAAGCGGCGACTAATTCCTCTAAATTTTCCACCCGCGCTAGACCACGTTCGCCTTTTTCGCGTCGATACAAGTCGATTAGACCGCTGCGTTCGATCGCAGTTTCCGCCTGCTCGATGAGTTTTAGCGCATCGCTACCGAGCGACATATCCTCGATCAAGCGTAAAAATCCTGCAACCGCATTTTTCGCTCGCCCGGGAAGACCGTTGGTAGCAATTAACTCGACACAAGCCCCCCACAGCGTTGTGTTCGCTCCGCGCGCGGTCTGACGAATGGTGTCTTGGGTACGCTCACCAATACCCCGCGCGGGTATGTTGATCACCCGTTCAAACGCTGTGTCGTCGTCAACGTTTAACATCAAGCGCAAATAGGCTAGCGCATTTTTTATTTCTAAACGCTCGTAAAAACGCTGTCCGCCGTAGATCCGATAGGGAATTTCGGCCTGCAATAAAGCGGCTTCAAGCACCCGCGACTGGGCATTCGAACGATACAAAATGGCGGCTTCGTCGCGCCGCTGGCCGTCGTTAACCCACTGGTGAAGTCGGTCGGCGATGTAACGCGCTTCGTCGTGTTCGTTAAACGCCGCATACAGCGCCACCATTTCGCCATCGCCGGAGTCGGTCCACAGCTTTTTCCCCAATCGATCGGCGTTTTTTTCAATCACCGCGTTGGCCGCCTTGAGAATATTGGAGGTTGAGCGATAGTTTTGTTCGAGGCGAACGGTGTGGGTGGGTTCAAAATCGCGTTCATAGCTGAGTATATTTTCGACCTTGGCGCCACGCCAACCGTAGATCGACTGATCGTCATCACCGACCGCGGTGACCCGACATACCGACCCCACCAACAGCCTTAACCAAGCGTATTGAACCGCGTTGGTATCCTGAAATTCGTCCACTAGCACATGCTGGAAGCGTTCCTGATAATGCGCCAAAACCTGCGGGTGATGTCGCCATAACTCCAGCGCGCGCAACAGTAATTCGGCAAAGTCGATCACCCCGAGTCGATCGCAGCTAGCCTCGTATTCGCGGTAGATGCGCAGCATAGTGGCAAGCTGCACGTCGCCACTGTCCTGTATATGCGCCGACCGTAATCCTTCGTCTTTTTGGGCGTTTATCCACCATTGAGCCTGACGTGGGGGCCAGCGCTGCTCGTCGAGTTCAAGAGCTCGCATTACGCGCTTAACCAACCGCAGTTGGTCGTCGGAGTCGAGTATCTGAAAATTTTCTGGCAAACCGACATCCCGCCAGTGCGCCTTTAACAAGCGGTGTGCAAGACCGTGAAATGTGCCCACCCACATACCGCGCAATGACATGCCGAGTAATTGATCGATGCGCTCGCGCATTTCCCGAGCTGCCTTGTTGGTAAAGGTCACCGCTAGAATCGCGTGGGGAGAAATGTTTTCGACTTGCACCTGCCACACAATCCGATGAACCAACACCCGAGTTTTACCACTACCCGCGCCAGCCAATACCAGCAAATGGCGCTGATCACTCGTGACCGCTTCCTCCTGCGCTGGGTTTAATTTATCTAGAATTGCGGTGACATCCATAACCGCACAGTCTAACAACATAAAGGCAATAATACGGCCTTCATCGACGATCTTTTCTGCGCATTTTAACGCGGCAATTGTGAGCGGTGATGGGAGATGTAAAGAAGCATAGTTTTTACTACAAAACGTGCTTTTTTCAGCTTTTATTGTAATTTTTTTACAAGAACGCTAGTCTTGCTGATATGAAACCAGCACGTTTAACCCAAACAATCAGCGACTCACTGACCACCTTGCGTAAATCTGAGCGTAAAGTAGCCGAGTTTGTCCTCAAAGACCCCCTAGCGGTCATCAGAATGCGCATTGTCGACCTCGCGCAACACGCCGACGTCAGCGAGCCGACCGTGGTTCGCTTCTGCCGTGCGGTAGGTTGCAATGGATTTCAAGATTTTAAACTGGCTCTCGCGCAACAACTCGCCTCCAGCCCTAGCTATGGTCAGATTGCTGTCACCGATCAAGATTCGACCCGAGAGTATACGCACAAGGTATTCGACACCACCGTAGACACACTGCTAAAAGTGCGCGACAGTCTGAACCTTGAAACGTTGGATGCTGCAATCGCGGCAATCTATGCCGCCCAGCGCGTCGAATTTTACGGCTTTGGCGCGTCCGCTGCAGTTGCGTTTGATGCCCAGCATAAATTTTTCCGATTACAAATCACCTCCGCGGCCTATGCAGACCCGCACCTGCAAAATATGTCGGCAACCTCTCTGCATCCGGGTGACGTAGTGATTGCTATTTCGCAATCTGGTCGAAGTCAGGCTCTGCTCGACTCGATGGAGCTTGTCAAGCAGGCCGGTGGTATTGTTATCGGGCTGTCTCCCACGGGGTCGCCAGTGGCACGATCCGCCTCAATTTCAATTCACGTGGACGCCAAAGAAGACAACCAAATATACATCCCTCTGTCGTCGCGCATTGCACATTTGGCGGTGATCGACGTGCTGGCCATCGGGGTCGCGCAGAAAAAGGGCCCCAAACTCGACGAACACCTGATGCGTTTAAAAGCCGGTCTAGCCTCTCTGCGAAGCCCCGTATAACAAACCGTTAGCGACACCGCGGGCAGCATAAAACCCGATCCTTTGGGCATCCGAAATAACGACAAAATTATCTCAATCAATATTGAGAATCATTATCGTTTACATTCAGCGTAGAAGCCATATAATGGTCGCTATGAAAAAACTACTCGGAATCATTGCCTTTTTATCGCTGTCGTTAGAGTGCATTGCGCAGACCTGTGTGGCCGCCAAAGATCCGTCCAGACTATCGATCGCCGGCGGATCCCTCACCGAAATCGTCTATCTCCTCGGCGCCGAAAAGCAGATTGTTGCGGTTGATGTGACCTCTAATTACCCACCCAAAGCACGCGTATTGCCCTCCATAGGCTATGTAAGAAACCTATCCGCCGAGGGTATTCTTTCGCTTGACCCGACGCTTGTTCTCGGCGAAGACGATATGGGGCCACCCACGGTGTTGACGCAATTAGACGCCATGGGCGTGCCGATTGTCATCGTGCCCGAGCGACATACGGTGCAAGGCATCATTGATAAAATTCGCTGTATTGGTAACATAATCGACCAGCCCGAGAGCGCCAACCGACTCATCGAGCAAAGGATCTTGCCACGGGTGGCAGAACTTCAAAGGCTAGCGAGCGACCGCCGACTGGCCGCCAAAAAAATTCTCTTCGTTCTCAGTTTACAATCGGGATCGCCGTTGGTCGGCGGTCTCGAAACCTCCGCTGACGGATTGATAAATATGACCGGGGGTCGCAACGCAATGACCGACGTCACCGGTTGGAAGCCAGCCAGCAGCGAGTCCATCATCGCCGCAGCGCCCGATTTTATTGTTATTTCCAGCCGCGGACTCGGCGCCTTTGGCGAACTTGAAGATCTTCGCCAGCATCCCGCCCTGCGCCTGACGCCAGCCGCGCTATCTGGAAATATTGTGGTCATGGACGGTATGCAAATGCTCGGTTTTGGCCCGCGTACCCTGGATGCCGCCGTGTCGCTCAGTCGGACATTTATATCGCCCGCGCCATGACTACATCCAACCCTCAGGCTGGCCATTTGAACGCGCTGACAACCCGTCAAACACGGGCACTCTTTGGTCTGATTGTCACAACCCTCGTCGCCGCCGCTGTCGCCTGTGCCTCGGGGAGTTTTGATATTTCGCTTTGGGCGCTACTAAAAGGTAACGCATCGGCATTAGAGCAGAGCGTTTTTAACCAAATTAGGGTGCCGCGAGTGTTATTGTCGGGGCTGGTCGGTGCCAGTTTGGGATTGTCGGGTGCCGCGTTGCAAGGATTGTTTAGAAACCCACTCGCTGATCCTGGTTTAATTGGCGTTTCTGCTGGCGCTGCACTCGGCGCGGCATTGATTATTGTGCTCGGCTCACAGTTCGCGGTCGGCGCCACTTTGGGAGCCTTTCTACTACCGGTGGCCGCCATATCAGGCGCCGCATTGGTGATCCTATTGCTATACATCATGACCCGCGGATTTGGTTATCAGGGTGTCACCTATATGTTACTGGTGGGTATTGCAGTCAACGCTCTCGCCTCTGTCGGCATAGGCGTTCTTACCTATATTAGCGATGACGCTGAGCTACGCAGCTTAACCTTTTGGAGCATGGGCAGTTTTGGTGGCGTCACTTGGCCCTTATTAGTACCCGCGCTATTGGCAATTACGGTTGCGCTATTGATGATGGCTCCGGCAGCACGTGCACTGGATCTGTTGCAATTGGGCGAAGTCGAAGCCTCGCGACTCGGTGTCGATATTGTTAAATTACGTTACCGAGTCATTTTTTCCGCCGCCGCCGCCGTCGGCGCCAGCGTGTCGCTGTCTGGGATGATTGGCTTTGTCGGCTTGATTGTGCCCCATTTGGTGCGCCTTATAGGCGGCGTCAATCACCGCTATCTGTTGCCCGGATCGGCATTGGCCGGCGCGGGCCTGTTGATCAGTGCCGACCTACTAGCGCGCACACTCATACAACCCGCCGAACTACCCGTCGGTTTAATTACCAGCGCGGTGGGCTCTCCGTTCTTTCTTTGGTTGATTTTTCGGATGCAAAAACTGTGACGATTAGCGCGGCATCCGTGGCCGTCGAAATCGACGGAAAATGTCTGCTAAACGATGTATCGCTGTGCATAGAGCCGGGCCAAATCATTGCGGTTGTCGGCCCCAATGGGGCGGGAAAATCCACCTTGATCGCCGCGATTGCTGGCGACATCACCCCGACCGAGGGGATCATCCGCTACCATGATAACGATCTACAAGCCCTTAGCTTTTTGGATCGCGCAGCAATTCGCAGCGTCATGGCGCAGTCGCAATCGGTGGTATACGACTTCAGCGTCCTCGACATCATCGCAATGGGCTGGGTACGCGGTCGCGATGGCGAATCAGCGCGCCAATTTGGTGCCGCGGTATCAGCCATCGTCGAAGAGTGCGCGATTGCCGAGCTACTGGGGCGTACCTTTAATTCGCTCTCTGGGGGCGAGCAACGGCGAGTGCACTTTGCCCGCGCTCTAATGCAACTATGGCGACCACCGGGTTCTCCCAATAGCGCCTATCTGTTGCTCGATGAGCCGACCGCCAACCTTGATCTAGCCCACGAAGTGCGACTGTTAAAAAAACTCACGGCGCTAGCAGCCGACGGCATTGGGATTTTACTGGTTGTTCACGACCTCAATATAGCCGCCAAATTTGCCGATAAAATAGCCCTTTTGCACAGCGGCCGTATGACCTGTATCGGCGCCCCAAAAGACGTGCTAACCGCCGAGCGTTTGAGCAAGGTGTTTGAAATCCCAATCTCAATCGACCCAAACCCACTGACCATTAAATACTACTAAATTATGAATAAACGCCATCGAGCCTACCAACTCAACGCCGTCGCGTTGTTTAGAAGTCATCAAGCAGCGATACTCTCAACGATCTCACCAGGTCCGCAGCAATGCCCGTTTGGGAGCCTGATTACCTACGCTTCGGGTCAGGACAGAACACTCTACCTGTATGCAAGTGATATCGCTGTGCACACCAAAAATCTACGCAACAATCATCGCGCTTGCGTCACAGTCTGCCAATTAATTGTCGACGGCGACCCACAAAATAGCGCTCGGTTGAGTTTAATGGGCGAATTTACTCAGGTGTCAGACGAGCACCTTGAGACGTGTCGGCAACGCTTTACCCAGTTTTTGCCGGCAAGCCGCAAATACGCCGACATGCACGATTTCAATTTCTACCGCTTTGCGATCGACAAAGTCCGTTGGATCGGCGGCTTTGGAGAGGTAGCTTGGCTCGACACCGAGCACTGGCGCGCGCCCAGCATCGAGTGGGCAGCGGCTGAATCCGCCATCGTGGCGCACGTCAACGAAGATCACCGCAACGTCATTTATTCGTCGCTTCGTGGCCACCACAGCATCACCGACCCGGAGGCCAACATGCTGGCCCTATGCACCGATGGCTACTATATACAGTCTCACGACAAGCTGTATTTTATCCCTTTTGAGGAGCCGCAATACGATGCTAACGGCTGCCGCCAAGCCCTGATCCACCTGGCAAACCACTACCGACAATTCGAATGAACGATCACGGCGCGGCCCATCGCATAGATTTTGGTGGCAACTGCCTCGCGCCTTGAGTGTCGGCGAGTTACCAGTGCCGTCATCGCTGGCACTAAAACGAACCCCCTAACTGCCAGCGCGATGCGATCTACTGGGGTGCAGGCTCTGGCTAGGCTGAACTCAATTCGGCCACCCCACCGCGCGCTCGCCGATTAGGCGCTGTCAATCGACAACGGCCGCCGCGGTATCAGCTTCGACGTTCGCGCTAAATAAGCGCGATAGTTGGGGTCATCGCCCCAGCGGAGCAGACCCTGGGCTTCTAACATATCGATACCACTGACCTTAGTGAGCAAAAAAATCACGAAAACCGGTGAAATCAACGCAACCCACTGCCATCCGGACAATACCGGTAGCGCCATCACTGCAACGCCACTCCAAAGAATCATTTCACCAAAATAATTTGGATGTCGAGACCAGGACCAGAGGCCCGAAGTGATAAATTGGCCGGCATTGCGCTGGTCGCGCCGAAATACCGTTTTTTGAAGATCAGCCGCAACCTCAAGGGCAAAGCCAAACACCCAGATCGCCAGCCCCAGCCAGACCATCGCATCGAGTTGCGGCTTGACCTCGGAAGTGATCGCCGCCAAGGCCATTGCCAGGGTTAAAAATACCCACAGACCCTGAAGCGTCCAGGTCAGTAGGAAACGCCAGAAGTTTTGCTTGATGCGGTCAAAACGAACATCTTTACCCTGCTTTTTAATCCGCATAAATAAAAATGACCCAAGGCGCAGAGCCCAGACAAAAATAACCCCCGCGATCAATAGGTCGCGAGAGGTCAACCCCTCGGTCGAATAGAGCGCGACAGCAATCACCAGCAGGTATGTCAACGAACCCGTAAGGTCAAAATAATGCTCGGTCTTGTAATAAAACGAGGGGATAAAAACGATCCATTGAATGGCAAAGGCAATCGCCCAACAGAGCATCACCACGGGGATTCCCCAAGCTAGTATACTGCCTTGTCCGAGCGCCAAGGCGACGCCTAGTGACACGCACAAACTCAGTATGATAGCCAAGATAGCTTTACGATTAGTCATAATATGCAACGTTCATCCAATGAGACAACGGCCGTTTATGATCGTCCGACGCGGCGGCGCTGTGGTTAAATTACTGGCGTAACCTGCGGTGTATTTTATCCTTGCATACACTCTCAAGCGATCCCGCCGAACCCCTTCCCAGAACGCTACGCAGCGCGCGAAATTCGCTCGCCAACCACATAACGTCCCTAGACATGCTGCTGATACGTCGAATACTGACAGTGGGTTCACTTGCTGAGGATCTGGGCCGACACAGTCTTGGGTGGCGGCGGCAGCGCCCGAGTTACTCTGATCAGTCGGCCGTCGGCGCCATCGGTCACCAGCAACAAACTACCATCGGGTGCGCCGATGACATTTCTGGTGCGCCCCAAACTCTGAAACAAGATTTCTTCAGCCACAACCGCTCGACCAACCAGCGATAACCGCCGGACGTCGCCAGGCACCAAAGCGGTGATAAACAAGCTGCCGGTCCACTGCGGGAAAAGTTGGCCGCGGTAAAGCGCCATGGCCGATGGCGCAATTGACGGCACCCAGTATTTTATCGGTTGCTGCATCCCCTTGCGCTCGGTAAAGGGCGAGATGACCGCACCGCTGTAGTCGATCCCATAGGTGATCGCAGGCCAACCGTAATTGTTGCCGGGCGCCAATATATTGAGTTCATCGCCGCCTTTGGGGCCGTGTTCGTGCTGATAGATGATCGTACCATCAGCACTGGTGGCAAGACCTTGTAAATTCCTGTGACCATAGCTGTATATCTCTGGCAGCGCGCCGCGAGTGTCGACGAAGGGATTGTCGCTGGGAACCGAGCCATCGTCGTTGATGCGAAGCACCTTGCCGTAGTGATTATCCAAGGTTTGCGCGCGTTCACGATGATTGAAACCATCGCCAGAGGTCACTAGTAGCGTACCATCGGCAAGAAACATCAGCTTGGCGCCGAAGTGCGCTGGCGCCTTGCGGGAGGGCGTCGCGCGGAAAATTACCTCGCCATCGATTAAACTCGATTTTTCTAAGCGCGCGCGAAATACCTCGAGCGTGTTCAGCTCGGAATGGTTGGCATCGACCGCCGCGTAAGACAGGTAGACCAATCGATTGCTACTGAATTGTGGGTGCAGCACGATATCCGAAAGCCCACCCTGACCGGCAAAGTGTACCTCGGGCACCCCAATGATCGGCTGGGTTTGGAGCACACCATCGATCACTCGGCGCAAACGGCCAACGCGCTCGGTGACCAGTACTTCGCGATCTGAAATAACCGCAACGCCCCAGGGGTGCTCGAGCCCCTCGGCGAGCGTCTGTAAACGATAATCGTCCGCCCCAGCGCACAACGTGGCGAAAAAAGTCGCGCAAAGCAGCGCAGCTCGCCGCAGAAAAGATCTATTTGCCGTCATTTAGATAGCCTCGTCATTTGAGATCCAAAGAAATAACCGGCCACGCCGCCCGCGGCGATTAGGTAAAACTTACCGATCAACGAGCGAGCGCCGGCGATTAATTCCATATCGGACAGCGCCAGGGGCATGCAAATAACCAGTACAGCACTGCCTACCGCGCCGGCTAATGCATAGATATAACGGGATTCAACAACCCACCAAATCGTCACCACGCGGGTGGCCGAAAAAGCCAACAATAGCGCCACGCCGAGCAGACCGCTCAGCGGTACCTCGCCGTGAATATTCATGCCCAACCAATCTGCCAAGAGAGTCGCACTGACCACCGCGCTATCCACGGGCATGCCGATACTGGCGAGCCAGTATAAATTTGTCGCACTGGTCTGGGCAGTATAAAAGCTGGTAAGGATCAATAACGACAATCCGAACCAAACCAAGTGCTCCCCATACCACACCAATCGCTTTAACATAGATACCCTCTCCCCGACGCTTCGATTCATGTGCTCTGCAGGCAAGTATAGTGCGCTTGGCAATCAGGCGCATTACTACTCGCGCCACAGAGTTTCAAGCAGCGCAATGGCGACCGAGTAATCACGGCGCTAACACCTGATCACCAATATACTCACCAATAGGGATAGCCGCAGTCGCGGCTGGCGACGGCGCGTTGCAGACGTGCAAACTCCTCGGACTGCGAGCGAACAAAAAATCGTCGGCCAGGGTGCCATCGCGCATCACCGCCTGAGCACGCACTCCAGCTGGGTAGGGCAGTAAATCTGGAAGGTTGATCTGCGGGCAATATTTGCGCACCTGCTGAAGGTAACCGGGTCGCCACCAAGAATTTTTGGTCTCTGCCAAACCGGTGCCTAAATGCCTACCCATGGCCCGCCAAAATCCCGGAAACTCGAGCATTTCCTTGATGTCTCGCGCGTCGATGTTGAATTTCCCATAGCCCTCACGCTTCCACCCCAGCGTCGCGTTTGGCCCCACGGTGACCGAGCCGTCGATCATCCGCGTCAGATGAATACCCAAAAAAGGCAGCTTTGGATCGGGTATCGGATAGATCAGGTGCGCCACTATGTCGTTGTACTTAGCGGGCAATCGATAGTATTCGCCGCGAAATGGCACGATTCTAAAATCCGTTTGAATCCCCAACAATGTGACCATACGGTCTGCCATAAGGCCGCAACAAGCGATCATAAAATTGCCGCGCAATCTACCCCGCCGACCCTCAGAGCGTGTAATCAGCGTGATCTCTCGGTCGGATTCAAGCGCATCGCTCACCGTGGTGCCGAGCGCCACTTCGCCGCCCAGTTGCCGAAAGCTCTGCAGCATGGACGCTGCCACTTGGCGATAGTCAACGATCGCCGTCGAGGGTACCCAAATGGCACCCAAACCCGTAACGTTTGGCGCTTGCCGTCGCAACTGCGCAGAATCTAGCAATTCGACGGGGACGTCGTGGCCGAGGGCGCGCTGATACAACGATTGCATGCGCTCGACTTCAACATCAGTTGTTGCAACCAATAATTTACCGCAGCGCTGGTACGCGATCTTATGTTGTCGGCAAAAATCTATCGTCGCGGCGGCGCCTCGCTGGCAAAACTGCGCTTTTAAACTGCCCGGAGGGTAGTAAATCCCAGCGTGCACAACACCGCTATTATGACCACTTTGATGACTAGCCACCCGCGGTTCTTTGTCGAGCAATAACACTCGGGCGGTCGGACAGCGGCGTTTTAATTGCCAGGCCGTGGAGATCCCAACAATACCTCCGCCGACAACAAGATAGTCATAATTGTCGACGCTTTTCACAACGGCCAACACACCTATGTTTGAGTTTAGCGGACGTCTGCACGACTGCCCACAGAAATTTTCGCTCTAGCGATCAAGCGCACGATACACCTCTAGCAAAATAGTATCGCCGGTAAAGTTTACGCATTTTATTATTAATCACAGGTTTTTATATTCCAAATTAAGCGATGTTCAACGCCCAATCAACGGCTTTTTGTGCGTGAATATGCGCAGTATCCAAGAGTCGAACCCCTGTATCCGATTGATTAACCAGCAAGCCAATTTCGGTACACCCGAGAATCACCGCCACGGCACCTTGCCGAGCCAAGGATTCAATAATCCTTAAATAATGGGTTTTTGATCGGTGACTAACGATGCCGACGCACAGCTCTTGGTAGATCACGTCGTGGATAATTTGCCGGTCCTGGCGATCGGGAACTAGCACTTTTAAGCCATGTTTTTCGCGGAGCCTAGCTGTATAAAAATCGTCCTCCATAGTAAAAGCGGTACCCAGTAATCCTAAGGTGTCGGCGTTATCGGTTATAGCAGCCTCGGCCGTTGTGTCTGCTATATGCAGTAAGGGGATATCAATCGCAGCCTCGATCTGTGGCGCGACCTTATGCATGGTGTTGGTACAAATAAGTAATAATTCGGCGCCCGCCGATTGCACATTTTGCGCCGCTTCGATGAGTATCTTTGTCGTTGCTTGCCAATCACCTTGCTGCTGAAGCACGGCAATTTGCTCGAAATCGACGCTATACATAACGATTTTGGCTGAGTGCAAGCCGCCCAGCGCCGCGTGGGTCGCCTCGTTAATCGCACGATAATACGCCAGCGTGCTCTGCCAACTCATACCGCCTAATAGACCAATGGTTTTCATATAACTCCTGTCACTGCGATTTGTATGTCACGGTTAAAGCGCCTAAACCTGGGGCGCGCAGCCGAACCACATTAACTAATGCCGATAATGATCGCGGGCAGGGTCTGTGCCGCTGTCATCGCGCAAACCTGTGCGGCAATCAAAAGAGGTTCCTGCACGGTTAAACCGCAAAAGTAAAAAGGCTTGTCCAATCTGCCAGCTTAAACCCAACGTCGAGTGGTTGTCTTGTAGTCAACAAACGCTTGACCAAAATGTGTTTCCAGTACTACCTCTTCGGGCAGAATTTGAAATTTTGTCATAAAGATAACGAACATCCACACGACAACAACGCCCCCAACCACATTGAACTTTAAGGTCGCCGAGAGCAACATCAACAGCATCCCTAAATACATTGGATTTCGCGAATATTTGAACATACCTGAGATGACCAGCGATGTGGCTTTTTCTGGGTGTAGCGGATTAACCGTAGTTTGATGCTTTTTAAACGATAAAACGGCCGCGCCCATGGTGGCGGTGCCAAGTAGAAATAACACCGCACCTACGATATCAACGGCGGTGTGATGGTAGGTTGGAAAAAAAGATTTAGAGAGGTAGATCGCCGATCCGCAGAGCGCAGTAACAATCACTGGTGGTATTTTGTTCTGCATTGTTCACACGCCTACAATTCACTATTCCCTGTAATTCTCATTGAGAATTCCCTTTTATTTTAGGGTTCTTGTTACTTATTCCAAACGGGCAATCGCAACCACTCCAATTATCCCAAAAACAAACCCCATGACCGCTAATCCCGCCATAACTTGTCGTTTTAATCCACTGTTGTGTATTAATCACCAGTAACCGAGTGCTTTTACCCCACCCTAAATTATTCTCGCTTATAGTCAGGGTCATGAAGATCAATTATATTTTCTGCAATTGTATGCAAGTCAGTGTTAAAACCAGTATTAAATTCATTAGTTCTTAGATTAACTCCATATATTCCATGTAACCACATAAGCGCTCCTGTAGAGATAACAACTTTACCCTGATGTCCTTTGTCATCTGTAAATATTGAATTATCAAAAGAACCGAATAAAGAAATCTCATCCAATAACAGACCATCGTCATACTGATCCACCAGATCAAATGCTGCCCAACCCGTCGGAATAGAAAAAATCTCTGTTGAGGGATACATTTCACGCAATTGATCTATGACTGTTTTATGCGTGTGATCATTCACAAAAAAATCATACAACTCTCTAATATTATTAAGACCTGCGTCTTCTGCTGTTTGTTGCCAATCTGCGGGGAAATCAATGGGTGGAATAGATATGAATACTTTTATATTGGGGTTTTTTTGTAAGGCGTAATCTATCCATTCTGAGAAACCTGATATAGGTTTAGTTTCGTTGTAGTAACCAGTCATACCAAGCATATCAATGTTGCCACCATCGATAATTTGTTTGATCTCAGTATTTGTATCTTCGTTATTCCACAGTCCAATTGGGGTGCCGTTAACGCCACCTCTAAAAACTCCAGTATCTCTGTGCTCTAAAAACGCTGCATCAAGCGCTAACTCACCAAGTCTTTGGGCATAAGGTTTAAAGAAACTGTTGCCCATAAGCAACATATTTGATCCGCCCATACCCTCAAGAACGCCATTGATAGAAATTATTATTCCAAGAGAAGTGGATAATTTTCCATCTGATACATCTACGCTCACTTGGTAAATATTGTCTAGGTCACTATCCTCAGGGTTTTCATAATCTGGAGGCGTAGTAAAAGATAGTTCTCCGGAAGTGCTACCTATTGTCATTAGTGCTGAATCAGAACCGCTAATAGAATAGGTTATAGTATCTCCCTCGGCATCTGTTGCTTGAACGATGGTGATCTCAGAAATGTTTTCATCAATTGCTAAATCGCTTAAACCGATTAATTGAGGTGCAGTATTTATTTCTTCAGATAGTTCACTGCTACCGCCGCCGCCGCCGCCACATCCAATTAAGAAGACAAGACAAAAAAATATATGATAATTTGTAGTCATTGGTATAAATATGGTTTTTTCACAGACATAAAAACCTAATTTTAAGTTAAAAATTACTACATTTTAGCGTGAGTTAAAACTACTCAACGGTGACGGATTTCGCAAGATTCCTCGGTTGATCGACATCGGTGCCCTTTAGCAGAGCGACATGGTAGGACAATAACTGCAACGGCAAGGTGTAGATAATCGCCTCGAGACTCTTCGGCACCGACGGCATATCGATCACCGTAATACCCGGCTCGCTGATAAATCCAGCGTCGCAGTCGGCAAATACGAACAACTGCCCACCGCGAGCGCGCACCTCGTGGAGATTGGATTTTAATTTTTCCAGTAACTCATTGTTTGGCGCAACGGTGACCACCGGCATGTCCTCATCGACCAGCGCCAGGGGCCCGTGCTTCAATTCACCCGAGGGGTAAGCCTCGGCGTGAATATAAGATATTTCTTTGAGTTTCAGTGCGCCCTCGAGCGCGATCGGATACTGCTCACCACGACCTAAAAACAGTGCGTGATGTTTGTTCGCAAACGACTCAGACACCTCTTCAATCACGCTGTTGAGCGCCAGCACCTGATGACAGAGGTCGTGAAGTCTGTGGAGGTTTTGTACCCACTCGGCTTCGACCGCCGCGGTTAGACCGCAGTGCTTGGCCAACGCCAACGCCAACAACTGTAAAGCCACCAATTGGGTGGTAAACGCCTTGGTCGAGGCAACGCCGATTTCTGGGCCGGCCATGGTCATCAGCGAGATGTCGGACTCGCGAACCAGCGAGCTATTGGCGACGTTACAAATCGCCAAAAACCCCAAGTAACCGGTCTCTTTCGCCTTACGCAGCGCCGCAAGGGTATCAGCGGTCTCGCCCGACTGCGAGATCGAAACGAACAGAGTGCCCGCTGGTACCGCCACCGCACGGTAGCGGTACTCACTGGCCACCTCGACCTGACAGGGTATGCCGGCAAGTTCCTCAAGCCAATATTTAGCCACTAGCCCCGAGTGATAACTAGTACCACAAGCGACAATGTGCAGCGCCTTAGTCGACGCGAACAAGGTCTCTGCGCGGTGGCCAAAAATGGCTTCGCGAATGTGATCGTCGGCAATGCGTCCCGCAAAGGTGTCGCCAAGCACGCGCGGTTGTTCAAATATTTCCTTTTGCATAAAGTGCCGATAGCGGCCCTTTTCGGCAATTTGATCGGTCTCTTTCAACTGCTGTAACGGGCGCTCTACCAACTGATTGCTGGGGTTGTATATGGAGTAACCGTCGGCGCTCAACTCGACCAAGTCGCCCTCTTGTAAAAAGATAAATCGGTCGGTTACCTGACGCAACGCCATCTGGTCTGAAGCGATAAAGTGTTCGTCGATACCAACACCAATCACCAGCGGGCTGCCACTTCTAGCGCCAATCAGGGTACCGGGGCGATCTGTATGCACCACAGCCAGCGCGTAAGCGCCATGCAAATGGGTGAGCGCCACGGCGACTGCAGCACGCAGATTGGGTTCCTTTTTAAGGCAGCTGTGGATTAAGTGAGCGATCACTTCGCTATCGGTTGCGGAGCTAAAATGATAATTTTGGTCACGCAATTCAGCACGCAGCGCATCGTGGTTCTCGATAATACCGTTGTGCACGATAGCCACACCGCCCGAGGTGTGCGGGTGGGAATTTGCGGTGCTCGGCTCGCCGTGGGTGGCCCAGCGGGTGTGCGCGATGCCGGTATGACCGGCGACTGGCTCTAGCGCCGCAAGCGCTTCTAAATCTGCCACCTTACCCTTGGCTTTTCGGGTCTCTAAGTGGTTGTGCCGGTCGATCATCGAAATACCTGCCGAGTCGTAGCCACGGTACTCGAGGCGGCGCAGTCCTTCTATCAAGATTTTATAGACGTTCCTTTCAGCGGCGACACCGACGATTCCACACATACTTTAATCTTCCTTTTTTATCGGCCTTTGCCAGCCGGCAATATTGCGCTGCTTAGCACGCCCCACCGCAAGCTCGGCATCGTTGACATTTTTGGTCAGGGTGGTCCCCGCGGCGACAAAACCACCATCGCCAATTTCAACCGGCGCAATCAAGGTGCTGTTGGAACCGATAAAAACCTCGTTGCCGATCTGCGTCAGGTGTTTATTGGCGCCATCATAATTGCAAGTAATGGTGCCGGCGCCCACGTTTACATGATCCCCTAGCTCGGCATCGCCAATATAACTCAGATGATTGATCTTGCTACCTTCGCCGACATGGGCCTTTTTAGTTTCGACAAAATTACCCACCTTGGCATGTTTGCCCAGCACCGTACCCGGTCTAAGTCGTGCGAATGGGCCAACGCTGCAGCACTCGCCCAGCACCGCGGATTCGATCACTGAATTGGCTTTAATTTCCACGCCATCGGCGATCGTGCTATCGCTTATTGTACAGTTTGCGCCAATGGTAACGCCGGAACCGATCGTCACATTGCCGCTAAACACACAGTTAATGTCGATATAATTATCCACTCCGGCGACCAGTTCACCGCGCTGGTCAAAGCGCGCGGGGTCTGCAAGTGTGGTGCCGGCGAGCATCAACGTGCGTGCCAACTGACCTTGATGAGCGCGCTCTAACTCGGCCAATTGTACCCGGTTATTGACCCCTTGAACCTCGTTGGCAGAGGTCGGTTGAATGCTTTCAACGCGGCAGTCATTAGCTCGCGCTATAGCGATTAGATCGGTCAGATAGTATTCCCCCTGGGCATTGTTATTATTAATTTGCGGTAGCCACGCCTTTAATTGATCGGCCCCAAGCGCCATAACACCGGTATTGATCTCGTTGATAGTAAGCTGCTCTGCATTGGCATCGCGATGCTCGACGATCGATTCGATCGCGCCCTCGGCACCACGCACAATGCGCCCGTAACCACTGGGGTTATCCGTCTGCAAAGTCAGCAGCGCGATCTGTTGCGGAGCCACAGCGTCGAGCATGCGGGCAATGGTGGTGGCGTTAATCAACGGCACATCGGCGTATAGAATTAGCGCAACCGCTCCGGAGCGCAAGTGCGGCAGCGCCATCTGTACGGCATGCGCGGTGCCCAGTTGCTCGCTCTGACGGGCAAATAGGTGCTCACCATCGGCGCAAGACTGCTCAACCTGGGTTGCGCCGTGGCCGGTGACGACAATACTACGGCCGTCCGGCACCGTTCCAGCGGCGGCCAATACGTGTTCCAACATCGGTCGCCCACCGATCGGATGCAACACTTTAGGCAGATCGGATTGCATTCGTGAGCCCTTGCCGGCGGCGAGAATAACAACATCGGTATAGTTCATAAGCAGGTTTCTAAAACTCCATAGATGATCGCGCAACAACCCTGATTTCGGCGTTTAAAGGTACTGCCTTATCGACTGCGACACAAGCTCTACGGCAGGGTCGTCTAGGTGGAAAAATATTGGCGCATAAAAAAGGGCGGCATAGCCACCCTTTTCTCGCGCACATAATCAACTACCCAGTTTTTTACGCAGCGTCTGCACGGTGCGCAACTGCGCCGAAGCCTCGGCGAGCATGGTCGCGGCCTTAGAGTAGTCAATTTCACCGGATAAATTGGCAATCGCCTGCTCGGCAGATTTAACCGCCTCTGCCGCTGCCGCCTCGTCAATATCTGCGGCGCGTACCGCAGAATCTGCCAAGATTGAGATACTGTTAGGTTGTACCTCTATATAACCGCCGGAGAGATAATATATTTCCTCCTCGCCGCTATCCCTAATCAGGCGCACCGGCCCCGGGTTGAGATCACTCAACAACGCCGTATGCCCTGGTGTAATCCCCATCTCACCGAGAGACCCCGTCGCTACCACCATGCCAACAGAACCCGAAAACAGCGATTCGTCTGCACTAACAATGTCACAATGTACGGATGTGGTCATTCAACTGCGCCTCTATGAGTTTCAATTTAAAGGTTTTTACCCTTCTCAATGACTTCATCAATCGAGCCGACCATATAAAATGCCTGCTCGGGCAGATGATCGTACTCGCCGTCTAAAATGCCCTGAAAGCCGGCGATAGTGTCTTTAAGAGAAACGTATTTACCGGGTGCTCCAGTAAATATTTCGGCAACGTGGAAGGGTTGCGACAAAAAGCGTTCGATCTTACGCGCTCGTGCCACCGCCAACTTATCCTCTTCAGAAAGTTCGTCCATACCCAAGATAGCAATAATATCCTTGAGTTCTTTATAGCGCTGGAGAACCGTCTGCACCCCACGTGCTACGTCGTAATGCGCCTGACCAATAATCAGCGGATCGAGTTGTCGAGAGGTCGAGTCGAGTGGATCAACCGCCGGGTAAATACCTTTGGAGGCGATATCTCTGCTCAGTACCACGGTCGAGTCAAGGTGCGCAAAAGTGGTCGCCGGCGACGGATCGGTTAAATCGTCCGCGGGAACATAGACCGCCTGCACCGAGGTAATCGATCCGACCTTGGTGGAGGTAATGCGTTCTTGGAGAACACCCATCTCCTCAGCCAACGTCGGCTGATAGCCCACTGCGGAAGGCATACGCCCGAGCAGCGCCGACACTTCGGTACCGGCTAGGGTGTAGCGATAAATATTGTCGACGAACAGCAGTACATCCTTGCCTTCATCACGGAATTTCTCAGCCATCGTCAAGCCCGTGAGCGCAACGCGTAGCCGGTTTCCTGGCGGCTCATTCATCTGCCCGTAGACCATGGCAACTTTAGACTCGCTCGGGGTTTCTATGTTAACCACGCCCGACTCCTGCATTTCATAGTAGAAGTCATTACCCTCTCGAGTTCGCTCTCCAACACCGGCAAACACCGATAAGCCAGAGTGCTCAGTCGCAATGTTGTTAATCAGCTCCATCATGTTGACGGTCTTGCCAACACCAGCACCACCAAATAGTCCGACCTTGCCGCCCTTGGCAAATGGACACACCAAGTCGATCACCTTAATGCCTGTCTCCAACAGCTCGTCAGAAGCAGCCAGTTCGTCATAGGCCGGTGGCTTGCGGTGGATCGACATACTTTCACTCGCACCAATCGGCCCCTTTTCGTCGATCGGGTTGCCGAGCACGTCCATGATCCGGCCCAACGTCTCGATGCCGACCGGCACCGAGATAGGCGCCTGAGTATTTTTCACTGCGAGGCCTCGGCTGATGCCCTCGGAGGAACCCATGGCAATGGTTCGAACCACGCCGTCACCCAATTGCTGTTGCACTTCAAGGGTCAAACCTTTGTCGTCGACCACTAGGGCGTCATACACACTGGGCACTTGGTCGCGCGGGAATTCCACATCGATTACTGCGCCAATAATTTGTACGATTCTTCCGCTACTCATGTCCGGTTCCTCTTCACTAAACTGTAAAATTTATTGGGCGCTATACGGCCGCCGCACCACTGACTATTTCCGACAACTCTTGGGTAATGGCCGCTTGGCGCGCCTTGTTATACAGAAGTTGCAACTCATCGATCAATTCACCCGCGTTCTCGGTGGCGTTTTTCATCGCCAGCATTCGCGCTGCCTGCTCGCAGGCCTTATTCTCAACCACGCCCTGATAGACCTGGGATTCAATGTAACGAACCAACATACCATCTAACAGTGCCACCGCATCCGGCTCGTAAATGTAATCCCAATGATGACTCAAGGTGTCGTCGGCGCTCGGGGCTAGCGGCAATAGTTGTTGCACGGTCGGTGTCTGAGTCATGGTATTGACGAACTCGTTGCTCACCAAGTACAACTTATCGATGCGCCCTTGGTCATAGGCATCCAACATCACCTTGACGCCGCCAATCAAATCTTCGGATGCCGGTTCGTCACCGACGTCCTTGATGCTGGCGACCACATTGCCGCCGACGCTGGCAAAAAAGCTCGCTGCCTTATTGCCGATCACACAGATATCGACTTCGACGTTGTCTTCAGACCAGCCATGCATGGACTTGATCGCCGCCTTAAACAAGTTGATGTTCAAACCGCCACAAAGTCCACGATCGGTGGAAACCAAGATGTAGCCCACCCGCGCCACATCGCGTTGCTGCAAGTACGGGTGGCGATACTCGGACACCGAGTTGGCAACATGACCAACCACATCACGAATGCGCTGCGCGTAGGGTTTCCCCAGCGACATGCGCTCTTGCGCCCGGCGCATCTTGCTAGCCGCCACCATCTCCATTGCGCTGGTAATCTTTTGGGTACTACCAATACTCGCAATTTTGGTTTTAACTTCTTTTCCGACTGCCATGATCTATGTCCGTGTCCGCGATGGGCTACCAGGTTTGGGTAGCGACAAATTTATCGAGGGCCGCTTTAAAACCGGCTGCAATATCGTCGTTGTAGGCGCCCGACTGATTGATTTGATCCATTAAATCTGCATGCTCGGCTTTCATGTAGGACAGCAGTGCTGCCTCAAAATCACCAATTTTATTGACCTCGATCGGCTCCAAATATCCTTGGTCGGCAGCAAATACCATCACGCCCATCTCGGCGATCGACTGCGGTGAATACTGCTTCTGCTTCATCAATTCAGTCACCCGTTCACCGTGATCCAACTGCGCCTTGGTGGCCTCATCGAGATCCGACGCAAACTGGGAAAATGCCGCCAACTCGCGATACTGCGCCAGCGCTGTTCGAATTCCGCCAGACAGCTTCTTGATGATTTTGGTCTGCGCTGCGCCGCCCACACGAGATACCGAGATACCAGCATTCATCGCAGGCCTGATCCCGGCATTGAACATATCTGCCTCGAGGAAGATCTGCCCATCGGTAATCGAAATAACGTTGGTCGGCACAAAGGCTGATACATCACCTGCCTGGGTTTCAATAACCGGCAGTGCCGTGAGTGAACCCGTTTGACCTTTAACTTCGCCGCCGGTGAATTTTTCGACATAATCTGCGTTAACTCGCGCAGCGCGTTCGAGCAATCGCGAGTGCAGATAAAATACATCGCCAGGGTAGGCCTCGCGTCCCGGCGGCCGTTTCAGCAACAACGAAATTTGCCGGTAGGCCCAGGCCTGCTTAGTCAGATCATCGTAAATAATCAGCGCGTCTTGACCACGATCGCGGTAGTACTCGCCCATGGTGCAACCAGCAAACGGGGCCAGATACTGCATTGCAGCGGGATCGGATGCGGTCGCCGCAACCACCACCGTGTGCTCCATCGCGCCGTGTTCTTCCAACTTGCGCACCACTGCAGCTACCGAGGCGGCTTTTTGGCCGATCGCAACATAGATGCACTTGATACCAGAACCCTTCTGGTTGATGATCGCATCAACCGCAATGGCGGTCTTACCAATTTGCCGATCGCCAATAATCAATTCACGTTGACCGCGACCAATCGGCACCATGGCATCGATCGCCTTGAGGCCAATCTGTACCGGTTGATCAACCGATTGCCGCTCAATAACACCCGGAGCAACCTTTTCCAGCGCGTCGGTGAGCGCCGCATTGATCGGGCCCTTGCCATCGATTGGGTTACCCAAGGCATCAACGACACGCCCCTCGAGTTCTGGGCCCACCGGCACTTCGAGTACGCGCCCGGTACAGCGAGCCTTTTGGCCCTCGGCTAGGGTCTGATAATCACCCAATACCACCGCACCGACCGAATCGCGCTCGAGATTGAGCGCCATTCCAAAGATCCCGCCATCGAACTCGATCATTTCGCCATACATCACGTCGGCTAGACCGTGGATACGAATAATGCCGTCCGATACGGAAACGATTGTGCCCTCATTTTGGGCTTCCGATGAAACATCCAAGTTGTCGATACGACTCTTGATAATTTCACTGATTTCTGATGGATTCAGTTGCTGCATGCTTGGACCTCAATCCTTTACGAATTTAATGATTCTGCAAGTTTGGTCAAACGACCGCGAATGGACCCGTCAATAACCGTGTCCCCGGCGCGTATTACCGCACCCCCGATCAGGCTCTTATCCAAACGAACCTGCATGTTAATGTTGCGCTCGAGCTTTTTGCCGAGCGCTTCACTGAGTTGGCGCTGTTGTTCGGCGTCCAACTCCTGTGCCGAGACTACCTCTACGTCGATGGCCTTTTCGTGATTGGCCTTCATACTTTCAAACTGCTGGGCAATTTGCGGAAGTAGTTGTATGCGTCTATTTTCTGAGAGGATGACCACAAAATTCTGTAGTTCCGCCCCCAGCGTGTCGCCACATAGATCAACCACCGCTGCGGATTGTTCTGCGCCGGTGGTGCTGGGCGAACTCAGCAATCCAACGACCGGCGGTTGCACCACCACCGTAGCGGCGGTGCGCAAGCTATCCGACCACTCCTGCAAGTGATCCGCCGCGACGGCGTGTTCGAATGCTGCGCGCGCGTAGGGACGCGCCAGTGTGCTCAGCTCTGCCATAACCGACCCCGCCTACAACTGGGCCGCGAGCTGTTCGACCAGCGCACGATTTGCAGCATCATCGACCGAAGCCTCGAGGACCCGCTCAGCGCCTGCCAGCGCTAAACCAGCAACTGCACCACGCAGCTCCTCCCGAGCCCGGTTGAGCTCTTGGTCAATCTCCGCTGCAGCCGCCACTTTCAGACGGTCGCCCTCGGCAATCGCCTGTTGCTTAGCTTCTTCAACAATCTGACCAGCGCGTTTATTGGCCTGATCGATAATTCCAGCGGCCTCTTGTTTTGCGACCTGCATTTGATCAGACGCTTGACTCTGCGCGCTTTCTAAATCGCGCATAGCTCGCTCAGCAGCATCCAAACCGTCGGCAATTTTTTGCTGCCGCTCATCCATGGCTTCGATGATGACCGGCCAGACATACTTCATGCAAAACCACACAAAGAATGCAAAGGTGACCATCTGTCCAAACAGCGTTAAATTAATATTCACGCCTCTACCTCGTCATTAGGGTGCATTAAAAGGTGGTGACCGCTATGCGCCGACGCCAGGAGCAACAACGAAAATCAGATACATGGCAATACCGACACCGATGATTGGCACGGCATCGATCAAGCCGGCTAAAAGAAACATTTTGCCCTGCAACATCGGGCCAAGTTCTGGCTGACGCGCAGTCCCTTCGATGAGTTTACCGCCAAGCAAACCCATACCAATAGCTGCTCCCAATGCGCCCATTCCGAGCATGATTGCCGCAGCAATAATTACAAGTTCCATCGTTGACTCCCAGTTTTAGTAGTTAAAAGTTAAATAGTTAGTGTTCTTCGTGCGCCATACTGAGGTAGACGACGGTGAGCACCATAAAAATAAACGCCTGTAAGGTGATGACCAAGATATGGAACACCGCCCAACCCCACTGCATTAAGCCGCCGCCGAGCGCAAACACGCCGCCGCCGAGCGCCATAAATATCATGCATAGCAACACAGTTTTAATCGTCGACACCCGGCCCTTGAGGTTGAGCCAGCAAACGCCGACCACCAGAGTAAAGATAATCAGCCAGAACCACCCGTTGGTATATTCGCCAAACAACTGCGCGTTGAGACCGCCAGCCACCAGACCTGTGCCCGCGCCAGCTGCGAACATCATCGCAATCAAGATAAAAATCATTTCGCCAGCGTACATATTACCGAACAACCGCAAACCCAGAGAAAACGGCTTCGCCAATAATCCAACGGTTTCCATAAACAGGTTGATTGGGATAAACGCCCAGTGGTTGAAGGGGTGCATAGTGAGCTCTGCAACGAACCCAGAACCCTTAATTTTGATCGAGTAGTACAACATTAAAACAAACACTGCGAGCGCCATGCCCATGGTAATGTTTGGGTCGGTCGAGGGCACCACCTTTTGATAGTGCACGCCGGCAAGGCTGAGCAGTGAAGGTATGAGGTCCACCGGCAGCAGATCCATAAAATTCATCAAAAAGATCCACACAAAAATGGTCAACGCCAAGGGCGCAATCATTTTGTTGTTGCCGTGAAAGCTGTCTTTTACCGAGCCGTCAATAAACTCCACCACTAACTCGACAAAGTTCAGCAGGCCCCGGGGCACGCCGGTGGTGGCGCGGGTCGCGGCGCTGCGAAAAATCCAGCAAAACAACAAGCCAAGGCCGATAGACCAAGCCATGGAATCGACATGAACGGCCCAAAAGCCCATTTCGGCGGCCTCTTCGGCACTGTGGGCCAGACTCCAACCATTTTCAGGGTGCAGCCCATAAACTAGATTCTGCAGATGGTGCTGAATATATTCGGTGGTACTCGCGGGATTTTCGCCTGCCATTCGACTCTCTCAACTCTAACCGATACGTCGGTTTACGCTTTGCTACTGGCTCCGATGAAACAACTTAGCCACCAATACGAGATACAACGGCACCAT
Source organism: uncultured Cellvibrionales bacterium (assembly GCA_937920185.1). GTDB lineage: Bacteria > Pseudomonadota > Gammaproteobacteria > Pseudomonadales > Porticoccaceae > TMED48. The sequence goes on from CALGJN010000219.1 coordinate 30,211, forward strand.
AACAATAAACGTTATAAATACCACCAAAAAATTCACACTAAAGGGCAATTTTGCCGCCGCTACGACCAATGTAGCGGTGAGCATCAACTTTCCCGCCTGACCCAAATAAAATCCTCGCACAACGCGCCTTACTTGCCGTGCTCCCGTGTGCCTGTATGCCATGTGTGCAAACCAAGCGTGCGGTATCAGGTGAATCATACCGCCAACCCATACCGAACTAGCAATCTCTATTCCGAATGGCGTCACGGCCGCGGTCATTAACAGCAGTACCGCCAATTGCCTGCTGGCGACTGAGTGGACTGCTGGCTTAGCAATCGTCGACATACTGCCCTCCGACTCCGACCCCGTGGTAACGCGCATTCACACTCGGCGGTCAGCGAGGCCGGTCATTATAGGGATACTGGTGCCCACTTACAACGTGCAACCATGCGATTTATATTCAAGATTAGCCGCTGTGATACAGCAGTTAAAGCGCCATCCAACTCGGCCATAAGTCGATTAGCAATGCCGTCGCTACCCGACAAACTCGATCGACGCTCGCTTATCAAAACGTGGCTAGTGGTGGTGGTGTGGTTTAGGGCGTATACCAAATGGCTGAGGTATAGGCTCTGTCCTGAACGATTTTAGGAACTTGATCGGGCATTTTGACTTTAAATTTTAACTCGTCGTAAGCCGTCCATCGAGGCGTCGGAATCTCCAGCACCCGGACATAGTAAAAAGCCCTGAGCGTTGCATCGAACTCGGGATCAGTCCAGACTTGGTTGAAGTGCGAAGAGCCAATGCTGTTGGTATAAGACACAGTGGTCAGATCCACCGTGCTGGCCACGGGTTGGTTAGGCGTGCGATCGTCGGAGAGGGCAATGTTGTATATTTTTTCATGCGTAGCTCCGGCACCATCCAACCAACCTTTGATGACCTGGATCCGATCGAGGTTTGCCCCTAGCGGGTCTTTGACCGCCGACAACAAAAATGTCGGCGATTTGCCACTCGGCGCAGTGCTTAAATCACCGCCCATCGGCACCCCTTTTCGGTAGCCGATGACCGCCAGGTCAGGTGCCATTGCGTCACTCACATTAAAATTCCAACCGCCAAAAAAGTGCACGCTAATTCGAGGGCCCGACGTGGCATAGACCTCGCGGCGCTTGAGCGCGGCAAATATCTCTTCTCGGGTATTTTCTTTGGCCCAAACGGCGGCCAGTCCCGAGGCGCCAAACCGAAAGCCCTCCTGCAATACGCCAAACATTTGGTTGGCATAGCGACCCGGCTGGGGCAAGGACTCACCAAACTTGCCAAAAAAGTTGTCCTCATCGGTGGTTGCCAGGCCGGTATGCGAATCGGTGCTGCCGATCATACCGAACTTAAACGGATTGACGCCGAGCGCAGATTCATGCCGAAGACCCTCGCGTAAGGCCGGGCGAATATAATCGTATTGAAAGTCTTCAGGCGTGCTGACCTTGGTAAATGCGAGGTTGCCTTGGTCCCACGACTCGAAATCCGCAAACGGATCATCCGGCGATACGATTGGGTGGGTCTCCGAATCACCTTTGAGCTGGGTTACTTCCACCACTGGCTCCCATTTGGCACGCTGCGTCGCGTAATGGGCGTTCATAGGCGCACCATTTAAACGCACCGGAGCAAACATTTTCCCGCCACTGCCGTTGCTATTGTGCGGAATAGCCATCACCGAGCCACCGGTTTTTTGCTGGTACTTCTCTAAGTGATCCCACAACAGCTCCGGATCGTCGCCGTCTTGCGCGGAAAAAGGAATCTGTTGAATAGCCTTGTCTGCGGCGTCTTTAAAAAGCACCACGCGGTGCAATTGATCGCCCGCTGGAGCCGATGTCCACTCGTGAGCGATAAACGCGGTAAAATATCCTGGTAAATTGTGCTTGTCGCTTTCCTCGGCAATATCGCGCCAAATAGAGCGGCGCACGTCCGGCGTATTCAAATACTTGGGATCGGGCGAACTGGCCATCGATCCAGCCCATTCGATACCGACGTCGATAATACGACCTTCGCGCATCATTTTTGCCCAGCGCTGCCCGATCTGCCAGTCTTTGAGTAGCGGGTCATTGGCTTCCAACCGCGGGAATATTCCCATCTGCGACGCGTGATCGGCAATCGCCA
>CALGJN010000220.1:0-1838 GCA_937920185.1 uncultured Cellvibrionales bacterium
CGTTGTGGTAGAAAAATGCCGCATCTGCCAATCGTGGTCGGATAACCCGCTCGTTACCGGCAACAACCTGGGCAGGGTCTAGACTGTCGATGTTGGCAACGGTGATAAAAAGCGGTAGAAGATTACCGTTGTCGTCGATTACATGAAAATATTTTTGGTGTCCGCGCATGGCCGAGATCAGCGCTTCTGCAGGGATGTCCAAGAATGCCTCATCGAACCGGCCAAGCAGCGGTACCGGCCACTCGCAAAGCGCTGCGACCTCCTCAAGCAGCGCCTCGCTGATTACCGCTGTTCCGCCTTGCTCTTGCGCAAGCGCCTCAACGCCTGCGCGGATAGTTGCCCGGCGATCATCAACACTCGCCACCACAAAATGGGCATGCATTTGCTCTTGGTACCCACGCGGGGATTGAATGACAATCTCATCGGGGGAGTGGAATCTATGCCCGCGACTGGTATTGCTGGCGGTTATTCCAAGAATGTTATAGCTCAGCGCCTGATCGCCATAGAGCACCACGGCCCAGCGCACTGGCCGCACAAACTCTTCGCGGGATTTAGCCCAGCGCATACGCTTGGGGATGGGTAAAGCGCTAAGCGCTTGGTTAATAATTTCTCCTAGCAGCGTCTCGGTGGCAGTGCCAGGCACGGTTTTTCGCACGCAGAGTTTATGTTGCTGGCCATCGTCTTCGACGTAGTCACGCAGCTTATCCAACGGCAGCGAATTTTTTTTGGAAAAAGCTGCAGCCGCTCGGGTCGGTTGGTCGTTGTCGTCAAAGGCAACCTTTATCGGTGGCCCCCAAACCACGGTCTGCTGATCCGGCGACTGGCGATCGAGGCCCTCGATTAACAGCGCTAAACGACGGGGTGTTGCATAGGCGGTGATCGCTTCAGATTGCAGCTGTTGACGCTGCAAGCCCTCTGTTACATTGACTTTGAACGCATCCGATAGCGCCGCCAATGCCTTGGGAGGGATTTCTTCTACGCCGATTTCTATCAATAGATCGTTGTTGATCACAGCGCCCCCTCCAACCGTCGTTTGACATCGTCGGCAATATCTCTGTCGGCCAATGGAAAGTCCAGCGCAGCACGCGAATCGAAATAACATTGCGCGACCGACCTTGCCAAACTGCGCACTCTCAATATGTAGCGTTGGCGCTCGGTCACGGACACCGCCTTCCGCGCGTCGAGTAGATTAAACGTATGCGATGCCTTCATGACCATTTCATAGGCTGGTAGCGGCAGCTTTTTATCCGTTAGTGCCTGACTCTGTCGCTCATATTCGTCAAATTGCAGCAACAGAAAATCGACATTCGCCTCTTCAAAGTTAAATCGCGACATTTCAACTTCATTTTGCCGGAAAACATCGCCGTAACTGACTGGTCCCTGGGGCCCCTCGGCCCAGACCAGATCATAAATACTATCGACGCCTTGGATATACATCGCCAATCGCTCGATACCGTAGGTTATCTCGCCAGTCACCGGCATGCATTCAAGCCCTCCCACCTGTTGAAAATAAGTAAACTGGGACACCTCCATACCATTCAGCCAAACTTCCCAACCTAGGCCCCATGCTCCGAGGGTTGGCGACTCCCAATTGTCTTCGACAAATCGAACGTCGTGCACGCAAGTATCGATACCGATGTCGCAAAGTGACTCTAAATACAGTTCTTGAAAATCATTTGGCGACGGTTTCATGACCACTTGAAATTGATAATAATGTTGCAGCCGATTTGGGTTTTCACCGTAGCGACCATCGGTAGGTCGCCTCGATGGTTGCACATAGGCGCTATTCCAATTTTCTGGTCCTATGGAGCGTAAAAAAGTCGCGGGGTGAAAGGTAC
>CALGJN010000221.1:0-3129 GCA_937920185.1 uncultured Cellvibrionales bacterium
TCGACGACATTCTCTACCGCCTTCGCAAAGGCGAATTCAATATGCAGATCACCGCGGTGGTCTCAAATCATACCGACCTCCGACCCATGGTTGAGCGCGAGGGATTGCGATTCATCCATCTGCCAGTCACTCGCGACACCAAACCGAGGCAAGAGCAACGGCTGATGGAGATCGTCGATGAGACCGCTACCGAGTTGGTGGTTTTAGCACGCTACATGCAAATTCTGTCGAACGATCTGACCGAGCAATTATCGGGTAAGTGCATCAACATTCACCATTCGTTTTTACCCGGATTCAAAGGTGCCAAACCCTACCATCAAGCCTTTGATCGCGGTGTCAAAGTCATTGGTGCAACCGCGCACTACGTCACCTCTGACTTAGATGAGGGACCTATCATTGAACAAATGTTGACCCGCGTAGATCACAACTACAAACCCGAGCACTTGGTTCGGGTAGGCCGCGATAATGAATCTATCGCGCTGGCCAAAGCCATCACCTACCACATCGAACGCCGGGTATTTCTCGACGGCAACAAGACCGTGGTTTTTCACGGCGGTTAACCCGCCGTGTCAGCGTGGAGATAATATGCCATTTGGATTACTTAAATACGGGTTGCGCAGCGAGTACCCAGCGCAACAGCACTTCAGCCCCCCGGGCGATCTCAAAAAGCACTACGATGTAGTGATTATTGGGGCCGGAGGGCACGGTACAGGCATCGCCTATCACCTGGCCAAATACCATGGCATCAGCAACGTCGCCATACTCGAAAAAAGCTACCTAGGCGGCGGTAATACGGCGCGCAACACGGCGGTCATTCGCTCCAACTACCTCACCGAAGAAGGCGTTAGATTTTACCGTGAATCGGTCAAGCTGTGGCAAAACCTAAGCAATGAATTTGACTACAACGTGATGTTTGAGAATCGCGGGCAACTGACGCTCGCTCACAGCGATGCGGCAGTTCGTAGCTTTCGCTGGCGCGCCGAGGTCAACAAGCATATGGGCGTGCGCTCGGAGTTGGTCGATCGCCAGCAGATCGCCGAACTAGTGCCCAACCTGAGGATGGCCGAAGATGCCCGCTTTCCCATAATGGCCGGCCTGTGGCACGCCGATGGCGCTACGGCCCGGCACGATGCAGTGGTCTGGGGTTATGCGAGAGGTGCATGCCAACGCGGCGTAGAACTCCACCAGCTCACCGAGGTGCAAGACGTCGAAATCACTGCCGGGCGGGTTACCGCAGTACGCACAAACCGTGGCCGTGTCGGCTGTGGTGCGGTCGTTCAAGCGGTAGCCGGCGCCAGTTCGGTGGTCGCTAATATGGCCGGTATCAAACTGCCGATTCACTCCTATCCGCTCCAAGCGATGGTCACTCAACCCTACAAACCACTGCTAACACCGCACGTCAGTTCACCCCACGTGCACGTCTACGTGCACCAGACCTCGCGCGGGGAATTTGTGATTGGCGGCGGCTCCGATCCCTCGCCGTTGTACAACACCCGCGCAACCCTCGAACAGCGCGAGTCATTGAGCGCCGCCGCGCTGGAGCTGTTCCCATTTTTAGCCCAAGCGCGATTACTTCGCCAGTGGGCGGGGACCACAGATATGACGCCCGACTACAGCCCGATCATGGGGCTTTCGCCGGTAGAAAACTATTATCTAGACGCCGGCTGGGGCACTTGGGGCTTTAAGGCCACCCCCATCTGCGGTGTCAGCATGGCAGAATTGGTCGCCACCCAAAAGGTTCCGGATATTATCGCGCCCTTTGCTCTCGAACGCTTTTATCGCTTTGAACAAATCAACGAAGCCGGCGCAACCGCAGCCAGTCACTAGGGGGACCACGCATGAAAATTCTAACCTGCCCGTTAAACGGTCCTCGCAACATGTCTGAATTTACCTATGGCGGCGAGTACCATCCAACCCCAGATCATGCCGATGCCTCGGCGCGGGAATGGGCCGAGCACGTTTTTTTTCACCACAATACCGCCGGCGTGGTGACCGAGTGGTGGTGCCACAACGCCAGCTCATATTGGTTTTTGGCCGAACGCAACACCCTGACCGACGAGGTACTCGGAACCTTTGACTGCGATCAACTCTACAATCAGCGCATAGATTTCCCCGCGGTCACGACACCCGAGGCGCGCAAATGACTGTCGACAATAGGCTACCCAGCCCGTTTGGCACGCTGATCAATCGTAACCAGACGGTCGAGTTCAGCTTTGAGAAAAAAACCATCAGCGGTTATGCCGGCGACACCGTTGCCAGCGCTCTAGCGGCCAACAACCAATGGTTGCTCAGTCGCTCATTTAAATATCATCGCCCGCGCGGCGTGCTGACCATGGCCGGCCAAGATGCCAACAGCATGGTTCAGTTGCCCTCGGACCCCAACGCACTGGCGGATCGCATCGATATAAGCCCCGGACTCAAGGTCATGGGTCAGAATTACAGCGGCAGCCTGACCCGCGATAGAAACGCTGTACTTGGATTAGTATCGCGGTTTTTACCGGTGGCGTTTTACTACAAAGCGTTTTTTAAACCGCGAGGTATGTGGCAAAAGTGGGCGCCATTCTTTCGACACAGAGCCGGCTTAGGCAGAATCGATCAGAACTATCAAGCAGAGTATCATGATAAGCAGTATCAATTTTATGACGTAGCCATTGTCGGTGGCGGACCCGCCGGTCTGGCGGCTGCACTGGCCGCGGCGGATAGCGGTGCATCGGTACTGCTAGTCGACGAAAACGTCCGCCTAGGCGGCTCGCTAAACTACGCACGCAACGACGCTGAAGGCACCCAATCGGGCCGTGTCCGAGATGCGCTGGTGGCCCGGGTGAAAGCCAACCCAAAGATTGTCGCCATGAGCGAGGCCACCTGCAACGGCTGGTTCAGCGATAATTGGCTACCGATTATTTGTCGCAAACGCCTCTACAAGGTGCGCGCCAAACAAACCATCCTCTGCGTCGGCGCCATCGAACAACCGGCCATTTTTCATAATAACGATCTGCCCGGCGTGATGCTCGGCAGCGCAGCCCAACGGCTTATCAAGCTCTACGCGGTGCGGCCGGGCCAATCGGCGGTGGTATTAACCGGCAACAATGACGGCTATGCCGTCGCACTGGATCTGATCGATGCCGGCGT
>CALGJN010000222.1:0-2417 GCA_937920185.1 uncultured Cellvibrionales bacterium
AGGGACTGGTTATCGGCAACGCCTGCGACCGGCGCCATCGAGCCGGTCGGCGCACGCAGTTGAACCCCGGCGCGCAGCGCTTTAGCATCTTGCGCCACGCTGGTGGAGAGGTGCAGTCGGTGGCGGTCGACACCGGCTGCGACCAAATGGTCGGCAACCCATTGAGCGCGTTGCTCGGCGTATCCGAGCAAACGCTGTCGCGGGGTATTGGCATCGGTGGCGTGGCTAATACCGGTAATGTGTATAGGTAAACCGAGTGCCGCTGGCTCGAGCGCTGCCGCCGTTGCAGCGGGTATTGGCGATGGCTCGACCACACGGGTCACCGAACCCGATGCAAACGGAATAAACATCGTCGTCGGCGCCTGCCAACTGGGAGCGACTAGCGCCGATTGCGATGATCTGCCGAGTTCAGCTCTCCGCCACGAGCCACTGGGTGCGACCAGCGGGCCCGTGATCAGGCGCGGGCGTTGCGTCGTTGCGCTCACCGGTCGTGTATTGAAATCGCGCTGGGCTACCAACAGCGCGCGCTGATTCCAGTCGAGCGTAAAGTCGATGCCATATTCAGCCGCAATGTCGGTCAACACGTCGGTCAGTGGTTGCTGATTACGCCACGATACTTGAACGCCAAGCAGTAAGTTGGGTGTGTCCAGCAGCACGCGGAAATTATCCGGCACAATACCCGCGAGTACCGAAGCCAGTGGCATACGACCAATCTCGCCAACCAAACTATGAACGCCGGTGCCGATTTGGGTCAACCCAGTAGCGGCATCGGAGTCATCATCCGCCATCGCATTGGCGACGCCCAACAAACCGCCGTGACGTTCTACGATCGGACCCTGCGTAGGGCGATTATTGACTTCTGGTTGGGCGTTTAACGCCGCGGCCCGAGCCTCTATCACGAACCCTAGTAGGGTATATAGCAGCGCCGTAATAATGTACTTTTGCATCAGCAATCCCTTGCTTGGTGTTGAACAAAGCCATCCAAGCCCTTAGATCTTTGCTCGCAATATAGCCCTTGCGAGCAATAAAAAAAGTGAATTAAAGCTCCATGTGATCCGGTTTTTCCTCCCCACTAATCAATTTAAATTATAGCTTTCTTCAGTAACTCACCGTTATTACGTTGATTATTAATCGTCAATTTTGACGCCGAACAAAGCAGTCACGCTTGATGCTTATTTTTCGACTGTATCAGAAAATTCAAGCCTTTATACAGTCGCAGGTCATTTGTGACCGTTTATTGGCAAACTTATATCAAAAGTGAGTACTTCGTCACAAATTTTTAATTAAGATCAAGGAAGATATATAACTCATAGATGCTTGAAATAATGCCAGATTTAACTCGGTAACGGATCGCTATGACGCGACTTATTTGAAGACTGTCATCGACGTAATAAGGGTGCCAGCAGGGCTTTCAGCGGATATCTACTAAGTTTAGCTTAGGGCACATACCCGTCATGGAACCTCATTACTCCGCTTTACACGCCGCATTTAAGGGCCGCAACCACAAATGATGCGGGAAAGGGGTCAATAGCATGGTAAAACCGCCGATTAATAGGGTTTTGGGTTGTCACACGCGCGTTTGGGAGCTGTTATCGACCCCTGCCGAGACGATTTCATTCGCCATTTCCTGGCGATTACGGATGTTGTCGATGGCGTCGGTTGGCTAGACTATCATCGAATGGCTGGGTAGATCGTGGGGCAATCGCTAGAACTCAATCGGTTGAAATCAAGTGCGTTGCTACTGACGGACCGCCGGTGTGCCGTGGGTTAGTCTGAATAACGGGTAAGTGTGAGCGTCGCACTGCGATTTTTCACAATAGAGCCTGCGAGGTCTGCAACCGCCGCGAACTTGGCTATTTTGCGTATGCGATCAGCAATACCTAGTCACTAGCGCCCGAGCCAGCGTCTGGCGCACAGGTACGCTTATTTAGCTGCATAAATGACCCGATATCGCACCACCGATGACGCGTAAATACTGCCGTGGTGTACGGCGGCGCATTGACTCAATCCCGAAAGACTCACCTTAACTAGCAATATCTTTAGCGCCTACGGTATGGTTATGGGGCCCTGTTTTAGGCCGAGCGAATTATGCACCGGCAAGCCTTCGACGCACAAAATACCTGATTCAAGAGTGTGCCTTATGCTAAAAAGGGTTCTAACCCTGACATATTCGCGCCCGCGAACACTTTTACACACCGCGCGCGCAACAATAATGCTCTTAAAAATAGTGTTATGACCAATCGGGGCTTACCAATAGCAATATCGCAAGTAGGGGCGTTAAAAGTAGGGGCGTTAAAAGTAGGGGCGTTAAAAGTAGGGGCATTTTACAAGTAGGGGAATTACAAACGGCGCTTACGGGCAGTGAACTTTTTTAACCTATGCCCCCGTACGATGCGCCCTCGCCGAACGGCAACTGA
>CALGJN010000223.1:0-8288 GCA_937920185.1 uncultured Cellvibrionales bacterium
CTATTCCAACCAAAACCCAGCTCACCACATATTTCGTGGCTTAAACCCAGCACCCGAACACGGTCCTCGGGCGCCTTTGGAATCAGTGGCGTGTCTGGCGCCAACCGCTCGATAAGAAATAAAATGTCGTTCCAGCGGTTGATCGGCAGCTCGTCATTCCAAGCCACCACGGGTGCGTTGTCGACCCCGGCCCAGGCCTGTAAATCGAGATTTTCCGCCATGGGTATTTGATGCGCGACGACAAAATCGAGGCCCTTGAATTCGATCATTGCTTTGGCGGCAATACCCCAAGCACTGGGCATTGATTGAACGATGACGATGCGCAGGCCGTCGGCAGCGATGGCCTCTCTGATAGTCACGTAGGGCATTGTAATATCCTGTTGTCTGTCGCCAATTAATCGCAGTTATCGAGGGTGGCCCGAGCCACAGTCACGCCCCACCCTGCCAGCTCAAAAGTATGCCACGACTGCACCGCTAGGGGTAGACTGGGCAACCAAAACCGGTACCTTGAGCGAGCGCTGGAAAGCGCCTCTCTCAACGCCATCCGCGCCTTACCCAACACCACTAGTTCGCCGGTAGATTGTCAGTCAGTGACTTGTTGGGTATGCTAAGGCTTTACCGCAGGAGACAACCACAGTGCGTATAACGATGACAGCAGAGGCGTTGGAACGCGATCTATTGGCCGGCCCCGGCGATGTATACGTGCCAGAAATTGCCCGATCCGCCAATGCATTTTTGCACAACATCTACCGGCACAGCCAACTGGCGCCGCGGATTTTCGAGGCGGCGAGAATGACCACTGCGGTTATCAATGGCTGCATGCTATGCAAAAATTGGCGTCTTGAGCGCGACCTTTATCAATTGGGGATCGAGCGCGGCGTTCTCGACAACGGCCAAGCGCCGGACGAAGACTTTTACACCGCGCTGCTGGCAGGTGATCACAGCCCTTTGAGCGCGCGCGAACTGCTGGCCGTAAACTACGCAAAAGATATGGGCACTGCGCCTAAAGACCTTGCGTCCAACGAGTTATTTTGGCGCTCGTTCAAAGCCGCGTACAGCGACGCCGAAATTACCGATTTAACCTACTGTATCGCCGGATGGATGGCGATGGGCCGCCTGTTTCACGTGCTCGGTGTCGACCGTCAATGCGCGCTCTAGCCACCGCTAATCAAAAAGTCGTGGGGCCGGTATGCGCGCGTCCTAAAACGACCAGCAAGGGATGAACATGGGGTCGCTTTGGGCATTACTCAATCGCCGAATACTGCAAACCTTGCTGAACTCTTATCGTGGCCTGTCGGCGGTTTGGAAAACCGAGGAGGCCTTTCGGATCGAGTTGATTGGTTTGCTGTTGCTCACCCCCATCGCCCTGCTGGTCGCCAACGACTACGTCCAACTGATTCTATTGCTTGGCTCTATTACCCTGGTGCTGATCGTCGAACTGCTCAACACCTGCGTCGAGATTGTCGTTGATCGTATCAGCTTAGATTTTCACGATCTGTCCGGGCGCGCTAAGGACGTCGGTTCTGCAGCGGTGTTGGTATCTCTGGTACTGGCGGGTGGGGTTTGGGCGTTGGTATTGGCGCACAATTATGCCTCGATGATGGGCTCAGATTAATGGCTCTGGCGATCGCGCGCTGGTCGAGTCGTTTGCCGATAGTCGCCTGAACCCGCGATGGATTGGTTGCGTGTGGCTGCCGGATACCGGCCCCGACAAGCGCGAGGTCATGGGATTGTCATTGAATGGTCAGGCCCCAGCTAAGCCGAAAATCATACATAGACACCGCTGAATGACCCACAAATTGGCGACGGCAAAAAAAATATCAAATCGGGCGCATTTTTTTAAACATAATCGGCTCAAGAGAGTTTATACTTATGGGCAAGCATCAGACGTTTCTAACTGCGTGGGTCACAGATGGGTAAATCACAACAAAAACCAGAAGCCTGTCTAATATTTGATGAGAACTTTGGCCATCTTGGGTTGCAGCTCCCCGTTGAATATGAGGTATTCACCAAGGAACAACTGGCTACGCTATGGGAAGTTTTTTCGAAAGAACAGCTAGCGATCCTGGTGGAAGTCGACTACCTCGTCAATCCCCTACTGACCACAAAGCCTTACGCTGGCGCGCGAGTCCTGCCGTTATTGTTCCAAAACGCTTCTTAGGCGTCTTACCTGTTTGGCTGGTCGCAGTGTCGTCAGCGAAGTAGTTGCCGCTCTTTATCTTCAATCGATTCAAGCCCCTAGCCTTTAACCTATCCCCTTAGATGCCCGCACAGTACTGAACGCCGTCTGGCGTTGCGCTGTATATCTTTAGTTGGTAAATCATGGCTCATAATCTATCGCTGGAATCTTGTAGCGGACGCATTAGATCGCCTGTCCGACGCGCGGCGCACCATGCTCCAACCCTGCAACTTTCCAACCCTGCAACTATTCAACCCTGCAACCCCCCAACCCCCCAACCCTCCAAGCCAGCGATATCGTCTTTAGCCTGTATTTGCAGGGTGCTGTGGTTGCACGGTACTTTTTTTTAAATGGCGTTTTTTTTAAATCGTGCTTTTTTTAAATGGTGCTTTTTCTAAATGACGCTTGGATATAAACGGCGATTTAATTCACGCTGCGCTTATGTCCAATCCTCGGGGACTATTCAGGCTATGCCATAGTGCCTTATACTGTACCGTCCAGACGGTTTAGTTAAACGCTTATTTTGAGGTCCACAGTGACAAATAGCGAAAAAACCCGCGAGCGTATTCGCGCCGCAGCACAAGCACTGGTTGCCGAGCAGGGTTCGGCAAACCTAACCCTTGAAGCCGTGGCTAAAGGCGCCGGTATCTCGAAGGGTGGTCTGCTCTACCACTATGCCAACAAACAGGCGTTGCTCGAAGGTATGCTCGAGGATTTACTGGCAAAAAGAGAAGCCCTGTTTTTATCCAACGTGGCCAATCACAACAGTCGCGATCAACTGCAATCGATGATAGAAGCTGAATTTTCCCTAACCGCCGCCGAACGAGCCACCGCCAACGCTATTCTGGCCGCCGGTGCCGAAGACCCGCAACTTCTTAATCCGGCTCGCGATTACTTCAAACTATTGTTCGCGCACATTGACACTGCGTCCGACGATACTGCATCGGCTATGACCGTGGTACTCGCTTTGCAGGGTATGCAACTGCTCGAAACCATCGGCCTGCACCAATTAACAACGGCGGAGAAAAACCGTTTGAAAACGTCTCTTCTGAGGTTAATAGCATGAAAAAAATGGTCTTTATGATGGTGCCCCTAATATGGCTCGCCGGTTGCAGCGAAGCACCCGCCGAACGAGACCTACCCACCGCCGTCCGTCCCGCCAAACTGTATACGCTGCAGGCATTTGATCAAGCGCGCGAGTACCGGCTGTTTGCGCGGATCGCCAACCGCGAAACCATCGACCTAAAATTCGAAGTTGCAGGCCAACTGGCGGCGCTACCGATTCGCGAAGGCGAAAAAATTAAGCGCGGCGAATTAATCGCCGAACTGGATGCCAGTGAGCACAAGTTAGCGCTCGATCGCGCCAACGCCTCGTTGATGCTGGCTCGTCAAGAACACCAGCGACTCGAAAAGCTACACGCCAAAGGGATACTCTCTACAGCCGCGCTCGACGAGGCTAAAACGCGCCACCAACTGCTGCGTATCGGCGTGGCCGAGGCTCGTGAAGTGCTCAAGGATTGCGTTATTTTAGCGCCATTTGACGCCTTGATTGTGCGCCGCTTTAAACCAGTTCACAGCGCTGTGATCGCCGGTGATGCGGTCGTCAGACTGACCCGCGCAGACACCATTGAGTTGCTCGCCGACGTGCCCGAAAAGCTCGTCACCAAAATTCACAAAAACGGCATTAGCCGAGCTTATGCGCGATTTTCTGCCAATCCAGACAGCGCCTGGCCCGTCACGCTGATCGAGCAAAATGCCGAGGTCAACCCGGCTACCCTGACCTACGAAACGCGCTTTGCGCTCGATGGTATACCGCAGTGGAATCCACTGCAGGGCATGACCGCGCAAATATCGCTGACGCTGCCCTCGCTGGCGCAACAATTACTGGCGCCGACCGCCGCGCTGCAAACCGATGTCGATGGCAGTTTCTTCGTGTGGGTGACCACGCCCCCCGATTACAGGGTCGCCAAAAGACCGGTTAAAGTGGGTACGCCAAGCTCTGGTATGCTACCGATCACGCTGGGTTTAGCGGTCGGCGAGACGGTCGTCGCCGCCGGCGGATCGGCGTTGCGCGCCGGCCAGCAGATTCGTCCGGTCGACGCACAACAATGACTGAATTTGCCCTTAAAAATCCGCTCTATATTTGGCTGATAGCCGCTTTTTGTATCGTTGGTGGCTGGTATGGGCTAGACAATATTGGGCGCCTTGAGGATCCGCCCTTTCCGCTCAAACAAGCAATCGTGTTTACTCAGTACCCAGGCGCTTCGGCGCTCCAAGTAGAGCAGCAGGTCACCGAAAAAATCGAACTATCACTGCGCGAATTGCCGTGGATTCATCGCATGGAATCGCGTTCCGTGCCCGGGCGCTCAGAGGTCGAGATTGAATTGCATCGCTGGGTGACGGTGGAGCAAGCGCCGCAGATTTGGGACGAACTGCGCCGCCGCGTATCAGAGGCCGCAGAGCGCCTGCCCAGCGGCGCAAAAACACCGCACGTCGAAGACGATTTTTCCGACGTCTACGGTATTTTATACGCCGTTGACATACCTTCAGGCTATACCATCGCCGAGTTACAGGATGCTGCGCGGCTATTGCAAAGTCGCTTGCAAAACGTCAAACACGTCGCCAAGGTGCAGCTCGACGGGGTTCCCGAGGAGCGGGTTTTTATCGATCTCGACAATGCCCAACTGGTTCAACTGGGTATTCCCCAGGGGCAGGTAGTCGGCAAAATTCGCGCACAAACAGACCTCAATGGCGCCTCGTCGGTGCGCAGTGGCGATCGCCGCATGCGCATAGCCCCCCTAGAGCAACACACCACAATAGCGCAGCTAGAGCAGATTCTAATCGGCGAGGGCGGTGCATCGCAGATGTTGCCGCTGGGCAGTCTGGCAACTGTATCTCGGTCCGAAACCGAGCAACCGCCTATTATCATTCGCCACAATGGCCAGCGCGTGTTCACCGTGGGCGTGTCGGTGGTGACCTCGGAGAACGTGGTCGAAGTAGGTCGCGTCATCGAAGAAAAAATTCGCAGCCTCGAAACACTCTTGCCAGTCGGCATGCAGATTCACCCGATCTATGAACAGCATCGGGTGGTCGACCGCACCATAGGTCACTTTTTGGATAATTTATCGCTGTCGATCATCACCGTGATCTTGGTACTGTGCCTGTTCACTGGCTGGCGCGCGGGTCTGCTCGTGGGAACCGTGTTGCTGCTCACGGTGATGGGAACGATTGGCTTTATGGCCGCTACTGGCATCCAATTGCACCGAATTTCTCTGGCAGCACTGATGATCGCCATGGGTATGTTGGTCGACAATGCCATTGTCATTGCCGAGGGTATGGTCACCGGTATGCAACGCGGACAAACCGGTCGAGACGCTGCCATCCAAACCGTCGGCAACACGCGCATGCCGCTGCTCGGTGCCACCATCGTCGGCATGGCGGCATTTTCGCCCATTGGTCTATCCTCCGATTCGACCGGCCAGTTTATGGGTTCGTTGTTCTATGTCGCCGGCGGCTCGCTGCTGCTGAGTTGGGTGCTATCGGTAACCGTGATTCCCGCGCTGGGGGTTCATCTATTGCAGCCTGCCGCTGCGCCAAAAACAGATGCCACCATGTATTCAGGCGTGCTCTACCGCGTGTATGCCGTGTGTCTCGAGCGCAGCCTGACCCACGTTCGACTGAGTTGTGCGGTACTGGCGGCGATCGCCCTGGTCGGTGCAATGGGTTTCGGATCCCTCAAACAAGGCTTTTTCCCCAACCTGCCGACCCCGGTCTTTTATGTCGATCTGTACTACCCCGAGGGTACCGATATTTTAGCCACCCAAAAAAACACCCAAGCAATTGCATCACAACTCGCAAAAAATCCGAAGATCACCGACATCAGTGCCTGGATAGGCCGTGGCGCCTCTCGCTTTACCGTAGTCACCATCCCGGAGCGGCCCAATAGCGCCTACGCGCAACTTGCCATCCGCGCCACCAGTCCGACTGAAATCGACGCGCTGGTGGCTTTTTGCCAGCAGTTGCTGGGCAATCAGCCGGATCTTGATTTTATGGTTCGCCGAGCCGAAATGACGCCCGGAGGTGCCTGGAAACTCGAGGCGCGCTTCTCCGGTGATGACGTCGTTGTACTGCGAACACTGGCGCGCGAAGCCGTCGCGGTTTACCGCGACCACGGCCTTATCGATACGCGCTCCGATTGGCGGCAGGCAACCCTGGCGCTAGCGCCGGTTGTCGATGAGGCGCGGGCTCAGGCCACCGGCATCGATCGACGCGACCTAGCCGTCGCACTGGCGTCTTTGACCGATGGATTACCGATTGCCACGCTGCGCGATGCCAACAAACGGGTACCGATCATCGCCCGGAGCAGCCAGCGCAGCGCCCAATCGTCGCTGCTCGACGGCCACGTCTGGAGTCGCGGCCAACTCCAATACGTGCCGCTACGTCAGGTGTTATCTGAACCGCAATTGATCGCCGAGGACGCCATGATTTTGCGCCGCAATCAAATCCGCACCATCACCGCGCAGGCAAATCCGCCGCGGGACAGCAGCGCGGCCGAGGCACTGAACCGCGTGCGCACTGACATCGAAAACATTCCAAGGCCCATCGGCTACCAACTGGAATGGGGTGGAGAATACGAAGCCAATCAATTTGCCAACGAGTCTCTGGGTGTCAAATTTCCGGTAGCGCTGCTGATTATGGTGATTACCACGCTGATGATTTTTGGTCGCGTCAGGCAAACCCTGGTTGCCTGGAGTTGCCTGCCGCTGCTGCCGGTGGGCGTACTCGGCGCGTTACTAGCGACTCAACTGCCGTTTAACTTTCCGGCACTACTTGGGCTGATTGGACTGATTGGTATGCTGCTCAAAAATGCCATCGTTATGATCGGCGAGATCGACCGGCGCACCACAGAGGGCCGCCTCGACCGACCGACCATCGTGGCCGCCTGCGTATCGCGCTTTAGACCCATTACGCTGGCGGCGATGACCACGGTTGCCGGCATGGCGCCGCTGTTGTCGGACATATTTTTTCAATCGATGGCGGTCACTATCATGGGTGGATTGGCTATGTCGTCGCTACTCTCGCTGTTGTCCATCCCGGTCTTCTATACCTTAGTTCACAGTAAACAGGTTCAATCAGATCTCTAACCTGCTGGGGTAGGCACTGGATCCAAGCCCCGCTGCGACCGCTCACCCATGCCCGAGCCATGGCACCGCTAGCGCGGATTTGGGAAGGAGCTGCTCAATCCAGTGAGCGCGGGTGATCGATCACCCGATACAGGCCCAGCCAGGCGTTAACCTCTTTACTAGCGAGGTACTCGGATTTAAAAAACGCCTCTTTTTGCCACGCACCGCACTCCTCCAACTGGCGGATTTTTGCGTCGAATCCGTGACTCTCGTAAATGCCCTCGTTAATCGTAAAACAGATCAGTCCAGCGGGCTTGGTAATCCTCACAAACTCGTCGAGGGCGTGGGCGGCAACATGCCCATAAGTGAAGGTGCCGACGCACATCAGTGCGTCGTAAGTACGGTTGGCAATCCCCAGAGGCCGATTCAGGTCGAGCTGCTGTAGTTGCTGGTACAAACCCGCCGGAACGCGCTCTAAGAGTTTTTTTGAAAGGTCTGCGCCGTGCAAATTGCGGTAGCCAGCGGCTGTTAGTTCAGCGCCCACAAGACCACTGCCACAACCGGCATCAAAGATCAGTATATTGCTGTCGCGGGCAAAACGCTTCAGGCTGTCGACGGATTCTTTTGGGCCGGTGTAATTCCAATCGAGCATATCTATGTTGTATTGATTATCCAGACTCCAATCATCGTAAAAATCCCTTACCTCCTCGCTGTTCTCGAGGGTGTGTAAAGGTCGCTTATTGCCGATGTCTTTTTGTGCCATTGCGTCAGTCGCTCCGGTGTTTGCGATGCCCTATACCGCGATAAGATCGATCTTACACGGCTGCGCCGATCGCCTCTATTTTATGCATGGTCGGTAGCGCCTTTTAGCAGACCCTTAAAATACTCTGCTGAGCCGCCCCTAGGATCGACGAAAAGATTTAGGTACCATAGGTTTTTGCTCTTTTGATCTTTTGATCTTTTGATCTTTTGATCATAGCCCCCTC
>CALGJN010000224.1:0-5318 GCA_937920185.1 uncultured Cellvibrionales bacterium
GAGGCCAGCTAGCCGAGTTTGCCTGTACCTACAGCGAATACCTGCAACGCAAGCGGGACATGCAAGAAACCGAAGATCGCCACAATGCGCTGTTCGATAAGCGGCTTTCGCAGGAGGAGCGCTGGATCAGGCAGGGTATCAAAGCCCGGCGCACCCGCAACGAGGGCCGAGTCAGAGCCCTCGAAGCCATGCGCCGCGACTATGCCGACCGGCGGGTACAATTGGGTACCGCTAAAATGGATATTCAGCAGGCAGAAAAATCTGGCAAGATCGTCGCCGAAGCACGAGCCATCAATTTTCGATATGGCGACGAACAGATCGTCAGAGAGTTTTCTACGCTGATCCAACGCGGTGAAAAAATCGGCCTAATTGGCCGCAATGGTGTCGGTAAGACCACCGTATTAAAACTGTTACTGGGTCAATTACAGCCGCAAACCGGGCATATCAAAACTGGCACCAACCTAAATGTTGCGTATTTTGATCAGTATAGAACGGTGCTCGATTCGAGCAAGTCGGTTCAAGATAACCTCTCCGGCGGTCGCGATATGTTACAAATCGGCGATAAATCTCGCCACGTGATCAGCTATTTGCAGGATTTTTTGTTTGCTCCCGAGCGCTGCCGGCAACCCGTTTCGGTGCTCTCAGGCGGCGAGCGCAACCGTCTTTTACTGGCCAAGCTATTTCTTCAACCGGCCAACGTACTGGTGCTGGATGAGCCGACCAACGACCTGGATATCGACACACTCGACCTACTCGAGGAACTATTGATCGATTACAAGGGCACGCTATTGCTGGTCAGTCACGATCGTAGCTTCCTTAACAATGTAGTCACCAGTACGCTGGTTTTTGAGGGCGACGGCAAGATCAACGCCTATGTCGGCGGCTACGACGATTGGTTGCGCCAGCGGCAACCCCCCAAAGTAGCCCTCAAAACCGCCACAGCGGTCGCGCCAAAAAGTTTGGCTTCCCCCACTGTCGCCAAACTATCGTACCGCGATCAGCGCGAGTTAGACGCCCTGCCGGCAGAGATCGAAGGTTTAGAAGTACAGATTGCAGGGTTATCCGAGCAGCTCTGTGATCCTCAATACCACAGCCATAACCGCACTCAAGGCGAGCAACTTAGCGGCGAATTGAAGCGCGCGCAGCACGCGCTAGACGTCTGCTACAGCCGTTGGGAGGTGCTCGATCAGGGTTAGCCATTGCCCTCTAACCGAGGCTTTATTTAATCGTCTAGCGTGGCGAAATAATGGCTTTAGGCTTAAACTTACGCTCTCAGGGCGTAAGACAACGGATAATTATGCGTAAAAAACCCTTAGTATTATTGATCCTTGACGGCTTTGGCTACCGCGAAGAGGTGCAGCACAACGCCATCCAAAATGCCCACACGCCGGTCTGGGACGAGCTGTGGACGACCCGACCTAGAACGTTGATTGAGACTTCTGGGTTGGCGGTCGGATTACCCGAGGGTCAAATGGGAAACTCTGAGGTCGGTCACATCACCTTGGGTGCGGGAAGGGTGCTGTACCAAAACTTCACCCGCATCAACAAGGCCATTGCCGACGGCGATTTTCACACCAACCCAGCCTACTGCAATGCCATCGATGGCGCCATCCAGACCGGCGGCGCAGTGCACATCCTCGGCCTTCTGTCGCAGGGCGGCGTGCACTCGCACGAAGATCACATCAATGCCGCCATCGAACTGGCGGTGCAACGCGGTGCCAGCCGGGTGTATCTGCATGCATTTTTAGACGGTCGGGACTGCCCTCCCCGCAGCGCCAAGCCGTCGTTGGAAAAGACCCAAGCCCTATTTGAATCTCTCGGCGTTGGACGCATAGCCTCGATCATTGGGCGTTTTTATGCGCTCGATCGCGACAACCGCTGGGACCGCGTTGCCATGGCCTATGACCTGCTCACGCAAGCTTCGGCACCCTACAGCGCCAGCGACGCCATCAGCGGCCTCGAAGCTGCCTATCAGCGCGGCGAAAATGACGAATTTGTCGGCGCCACCTGCATCCGCGATGCGCATTCGGACAGCGCTCAAATTAACGACGGCGATGCGGTTATATTCATGAATTTTAGGCCCGATCGAGCGCGAGAACTGACCCATGCGTTGGTTGATGGGGACGATTTTGACGGTTTCGAGCGCAGCTTGGTAAGAGATCTGCCGAACTTTGTGATGACCACCGAATACGAGGCTTCGCTGACCCAGTGCTGCGCGTTTCCGCCAGTACCGATCGTCAATTCTCTCGGCGAGTATTTGTCCCGCCATCAAAAGCGTCAATTGCGGATTGCTGAAACCGAAAAATACGCCCACGTAACGTTCTTTTTTAGCGGTGGCCAAGAGGCGCTTTACGACGGCGAAGAGCGCATATTAAAACCCTCGCCCAACGTCGCCACCTATGATCTTCAACCGCAGATGAGCGCACCCGAAGTCACCGCAAGTTTGGTCGAGGCCATCCAGGGGGGTACATTTGATGTGATTATCTGCAACTATGCCAACTGCGATATGGTCGGTCATACCGGGAGTTACAGCGCTGCGATGCAAGCCGTTGAAACCATAGATAGCGCGCTCGACGAGGTCCTTCGCGCGCTTGCGGACGTCGGCGGCGAAGCCTTAGTGACTGCCGATCATGGTAATGTCGAAACCATGTTTGACGACAAAATCAACCAACCGCATACCCAGCACACCACATTGCCGGTGCCCTTGGTGTTCGTCGGCGAGCGCGATCTTCGCCTCGCAAGCGGCGGCAGCTTGGCCGACGTAGCGCCGACCATGCTGGCGCTACTGGGCCTCGAACAACCGAACGAGATGACCGGTCGGTCGCTCGTCGAACAATGAAAACGCTCTGGGCATCGGTTAAAGCCTCCGCCCTAATAATCGGGTTATGCCTGTGTAGCAATCTGCAGGCGGAAGATCGCGAGCAACTCGAAGCCCTACAGCGCTCGATATCAGAATTGCAAAAGACCTTGCAAAAGGGCGGGCAAGAAAAAAATCTTCTACAAAACGAGTTGATGTCGGTGGAGCTCAAAGTATCTGCATTAAACGGCTCGCTGCGTGAACTAGGGGCTAAAATCACTACGTTAGAGCAGCGCCAAGGGCAACTTCTGCAGCAAAAAACCCGCTTTCAAACGGGCATTGAAGAGCAGCGCGAAGCGCTCTCTCAACACCTTAATGCC
Source organism: uncultured Cellvibrionales bacterium (assembly GCA_937920185.1). GTDB lineage: Bacteria > Pseudomonadota > Gammaproteobacteria > Pseudomonadales > Porticoccaceae > TMED48. Next base: position 3,178 of record CALGJN010000224.1, read on the forward strand.
GCCTACAAAATGGGCGCTCAAGAACCGATAAAATTACTCCTCAACCAGCGTGACCCGAGTAAATTCTCACGCGTTTTTAGTTATTACAACTACTTCTCGCAGTCGCGAACCGAACAAATTGCCGCTCACCAGACCAGCGTTGACGCACTCGACGATGTACTGAAAACCATCAAGCGAGAACGCGCCGACATCGACAACTCCCAGGCATCCCTGGCCAACAATCAAAACGAGTTGCTATCGCGCAAACAACAGCGCCAAAAAACTCTCGATCAATTGCAACTTTCACTCGCCAGTGACCAAAAAAAGCTCGGCCAGTGGGAGCGCCAACGGGCGCGCTTACAGCAGGTGTTGAACAAGGTGGAGCAGGCTTCCCGCGAGTTGACGCTGCCGGATGACTACGTCCCGATCGCCTCCCGCAAGGGAACCCTCAATTGGCCGCTCAAAGGGCGTCTGCTGAAGCGTTTTGGCAATACCCGCAGCGGGTCATTGCGCTGGGAGGGTTGGTTGATCGGCAGCCTCGCCGGCACACCGGTAAACACTGTGCATCAGGGGCGAATTGTGTTCTCCAACTACCTAAGGGGGTTTGGCTTGCTAATCATCGTCGATCACGGCGATAGCTTTATGTCGCTCTATGCCCACAACCAAGAACTGTTAAAAGATACCGGGGACTGGGTTGAAACCGGCGACATTTTAGCCCATTCAGGAGACAGCGGCGGCTTGGATAATCCAGCGCTGTACTTCGAAATCCGCAAGCAGGGCAAACCACGCAACCCCAAAGCCTGGTTAAAAGCCAAATAACCGGCGCGCCGATCGCCAGTTCCGCACACGGGAGCGACTGAAACGCCAGCCATAACCGCTATACTGTGGGCCAAGTACTCGCACCCAGCCGAGTCGGTCCAAGGAGATCAAAAAAATGAACAGCCTTGTCATATTGCTGCAAATCGGCCTCGCCCTAGCAGTCTGCTCAACGGCGTTTGCCGACGGCGTCGATGGTCGAGATCAAGAGCCGCAAGCCGCTGTCGCAGACAGCCGCTTGCCGCTGCGAGAACTGCGTGCATTTACCCAGGTGTTCGAGCAAATTCGCCGCGGTTACGTGGATGAAGTCGACGACACACAGCTCCTCGAAAACGCTATCGTCGGCCTGTTGCTGGAACTCGATCCGCACTCTGCCTATCTGGATTTTAGCGATTACCAAGATCTACAAGAAAGTGCCTCGGGAGAATACGGCGGTCTGGGTATTGAAGTCAGCGCCGAGCGCGGCCTGATCAAAGTTATTGCCCCGATCGACGGCAGTCCAGCTAAAAAAAGCGGCATCGAATCAGGCGATTTAATCGTCGAAATCAACGGTCGACCAGTGCGCAGCATGGCTCTACCAAAAGCGATCGATAAATTGCGCGGCGAAAAGGGTAGTGCTATCGATCTCGAAATATATCGCGAGGGCGAAGACGGTCCCCTGCCCTTTACTATCATCCGCGACATCATCTACAACAGCGCCGTGCGCAGTCGGTTCTTAGAACCGGGCATTGGTTACGTGCGAATCGCACAATTCCAGGAAAAATCGGGCAGCGATTTCATCGCCGCCATCGAGGAATTAGACGCGCAAACCACGCCGGATCAGCCGATTCGTGGGCTGATTATCGATCTTCGCAATAATCCAGGGGGCCTAGTTCCCGCGGCGGTGCAGATCGCCGATGCCCTGCTCGATAGCGGCACCATCGTCTACACCGAGGGTCGCATCGCCAGCTCCAACCAGAAATTTGAGGCCACACCGGGCGATATGCTGGCCTCCGTACCGGTCGTCGTATTGATCAATGGTGGCAGCGCATCGGCCTCGGAAATCGTTGCCGGTGCCCTTCAAGACCACAATAGAGCCGCGATCGTGGGAACTCAGAGCTTTGGCAAGGGATCGGTGCAAACGGTCATGCCCCTCGGCGATGGTCGAGCCGTCAAACTGACCACAGCACGCTATTTCACCCCCAGTGGACGGTCGATACAAGCGCTGGGGATCGCCCCAGATATCATCGTTCCCAGAGCTGAAATCCGCTTACTCGACGCGGTACCAGAATTGCGTGAAAAGGACCTGCAGGGGCATCTACCGAACATTGACGACGCCCAACCTGCGCCTGAACTCGAAGACATCA
>CALGJN010000225.1:0-2247 GCA_937920185.1 uncultured Cellvibrionales bacterium
CATTATCGCGTAGGTATTTTTGCATTCTGGGCATGGCATTAACCGGCAAATTTTTACTCGCCATGGCTTCCTGCCCCAGATACATCAGGCCCGCATAATGCCCCATATGCGCATGCGTTAAAAATACCCTAGAAAGGCGGAATTGATCCGCAGGAGCCTCAATTTGCAACGCGTAAAGTTGTTCTGGCAATTGCGGCGTCGCATCAAATAGATAAGTCGCCTTGGTGTTTCTGTCAATCAGTGCAATCGAGGTCGCACTGCGACGCAGCTTGGGGTCTAGCCACCCAGGCATGCAGTGCGGTTGATAACACCCCGCTTGGGGATAGCCAGCATCCTGCGCAACACCCAAGATGTATAGATAAGCGCCACCCTCATCAGCGCGGAGCACCGACGCGCTCGCCCATCCGGCCAACGTCAGTATCAACAGCCAAGCCCGCATGGTAATTTCCTCGTATTTTATCTAGCCACCACCAACCGGCTACGCAGTCAACAGCATTTCTCAGCGGCAGCCATAATCTATGGCTAACACCTTGCGCGATCACAATGTGACCACTAGTAACCGAATGATCCGATCCGCAAGCTCTTTGTCGCGATTGCCCAATAACCGTGTCGAACCCAGCGCCTGTCGATTTTGCTTGGTGCGTTACGCCAGATAATCAACCACTGCAAAAACCTGTGACCGACCACAGGCTGGCCTTTTATTAAAAGTTTGACCGCCTACGAGTAAATTTTTGACGGACTGGTTTTAAATTCATCGAGATTGGCCCAGGTACCATGAAAACCCAGCGGAACGCACTGGGGTAAACAGACCTCGGCTAACGGGCGATCTTCAATATTTTGCGCATCGAGGATTAAAACCCGCGATTCGCGAGTCGAAATGTCGGTCACAAAAGACACCACGTAACCATCGTCCTCACTTTTGGCGTCAAATCGCGGTGCAAAGGCGGGCTCTGACCCACACACATTGGGATCAAATCGGTGCCGCTTGTGCGACCCGTCGGTCAGATCATACTTTAATATTCCATCAAACACCTGAGTTTCAGTATCCGGAATAGCGCCGTGATACGAATACCGAGTCTGGCGACCGGTGAAACCCAAATTAACCACTGGAAATTCGCTGATCGCATCATCTATCTGCTCTTCCCTACCGACACCAGTTTTCAAATTCATGGTCCACTTGGTAACCACAGCGCGCAACGCCAATACATTCACCATCGGAGCATAGGGCCCATATTCGATCGGTAACTGGCGGCCATTTTCGACCATCTTGCAGCAGTAAAGAACTATATTATCGCCCTCTTCCCAGGCATTAATCACGTGATAAATATAGCACCCAGGAAACTCAAACCATTTGATTTGCTTGCCATCGCCATTCCGAGGCAACACCCCAAAGCGCGTCGGCAATGCCCGATCTGCATGGATTGACCATACCTTATTACGCAATCCCTGTTCGGTAAACACGATCGGTAGATCCATTAAAATGGCATAGTTTTCGGTGATTGCCATATCGTGAGGTAAGCGCGGCCCCGGCAGTTCAATTTGCGTAAAATGGGTCAAATTATTGTTCCGATCGACTACGCCAAAACTGTACCAAGGGTCGTAGAGGCCGTAATCAAAAAATAGAAATTCGCCGGTTTGCATGTCAACTTTAGAGTGCGCAGAGACGTTGTTTGGTAATTTTCCACCAAAATCATCCTCGCGCAAGGTATTCAGTGTTTGCGCATTGAGGCGCACCGGTTTACCACTGATATACCACAGCGCCATCAATTCACCGTTGTGCATGACCACATCGGTGTTCGCAGTGTTTTTGTAGACCGTCGAACTACCATCGGATTGCGCTGGAGAAAAAATACCGGCTTTCTCAAGCGTTCCCGAGTTATCCGCCAAAAAATCATTCGATTGAATGTAACGATTGCGATAACTGGCCTTGCCATCTTCAAAGTGAATCGCATGCAACATACCGTCACCGTCAAACCAGTGGTGCAAACCGGACGGTTGTTTCGCCGGGTTTGGGCCATTGCGAAAATAGGCACCGCCGAAATCCGTCGGTATCTCGCCAATGACTTTTAACTGGTGGGCATTAACTTCCGCATCGATGGGCGCATAAGGCCCCTGTAGATAAGGGTTAAGGTTGTTTAGGTTTTCGTCTTTATCAGACATAGGTTGCGCTCCTTTGCGATTCGTTAAACGACATTCCAGCTACTTTATACTCGAATTCTAGTTGACTAATAATGTCTGCGACCGGTT
>CALGJN010000226.1:0-4314 GCA_937920185.1 uncultured Cellvibrionales bacterium
GAATCTTGTCCGCGCTTGAGCGCCGTCAGGGCTTTTTCGACTTCGGCGTCGCGCATGCCTTCCACGCTCATTCGGAACGCGCGGATGGTATCGACTGCGGTCAGCGCCCGCTGCTGTCGCGACCAGTTGGCAATCTCCTGATCGATGATTCCATTCGCAGTATCCGCCGCCGACTGCCGCGCGCGCAAATTATCCTGCACCACATCCTTGAGATCATCCACCGTGTAGAGATAGACATCCGCCAACTCTTCTACCTGGGGTTCAATGTCCCTTGGCACTGCAATATCGACCATAAACATCGGTTTATGCCGACGTTGTTTTAGCGCAGATTCAACCGCGCCCTTACCAAGAATGGGCAATTGACTGGCGGTTGATGAAATCACAATATCAGCGCGGTGCAGATGTTCGGGAATTTCTGACAGTAGAATCGCTTGCGAAGCAAAATCGCCAATCACGTTTTGCGCGCGGCTCAGGGTTCGATTGGCCACCGTGATGTGGCCAATATTTTTCTCTTTCAGATGCCTTGCAACCAGTTCAATGGTTTCGCCAGCGCCGATTAACAGCGCGTGCACCGACTGCAATTCAGAAAAAATTTGCTCCGCCAAACTCACCGAGGCGTAGGCCACCGAGACAGGATTCTGACCAATAGCCGTTTCGGACCGAACCCGTTTGGCCGCGGTAAACGCATGTTGAAAAGCCTGGTTGAGTTGCGATGATACCGTTCCAGCCTCGCGGCCAACCGCATAAGCCGACTTGATTTGACCGAAAATTTGCGGCTCACCCAGCACCAGCGAGTCCAGCCCGCTAGCCACTTGCATTAAGTGGCGCAGCGCTTTTAGACCGCGATGGCAATAGTAACAATCCTGCAAGGTCTCTAGTTGCAATTGCCGGTTGGCAGCCAGCCACTCGAGTAGCTGTTCATCACTCACGTCGCCAACGGCATAGATTTCGGTGCGGTTGCAGGTCGATAACAGAGCCGCCTCCTCAAGGGGGATCTGCCGCACAGCGTCGCGGAGCGATTCCACGACCACTTCGGGAGCGAAGGCGACATGCTCGCGAAAATCGATCGATGCCGATTTGTGATTGATGCCAAATACTAAGATTTCGCCGATCCTCTTTTAATGCTCAACGCTCGCCTTGGACTGATTCACATTTACCCCCCCCGACCGCGCTGAAACAGTTGCCAAGTATACCGTGCAGCGCTACATTTGGGAGGCAATTTTTTTTAATCAACAGCAATTTCGCAGCCATTTTACCATTCGATAGCCGGTCGGCGAGCGAAGATTTTGGTCAATGATTGTCTTCCCCGTCAATATCCGCGAAAATAGAAGCATGAAACTGACGCCACAACCACTCGCCATCGGTCTGCTTAGCTGCCTGCTATATACGGGCTGCACCAGCGCTCCGATGCCCATCGTCAACGACCAACCCAGCGACACTATCGCTATAGCTCCCGAACCGACGGCAGCGGACGAACAAGCACTGCCGCCAACCGTGGTGCCATTTAGCGCAGAAACGCTGTATAGCCTTTTGGTCGCCGACGTTGCGCTTACTCGCCAGCAGTACCAAATTGCCATGGCCGGTTACGCGTCTGAAGCGCAAAGTACCCGCGACGCCCGAGTGACCGAAATGGCCTTTGGTATTGCGCGGCATGTTCAGAACCCCGATATGGCGCTCCAGATGGCTTCGCTGTGGCTTGAAATCGAGCCAAAAAACGGCGATGCTCACCGCGCTATGCTGCAAGCCTATGCGCTTTTAGGCAACGCCATCGAAGCCTTACCCCACGCCTTTTGGGTGGCGCAAAATGAGGACGATGACGCGATTTTGTTGGCGGTGACAACCATTGCCGAAGGACGCAAAGAAGCACAAATTGATGACCTTATCGGCGCCTATAACAAGCTTGAACTCAGCACTGATCAGCAGCTTATTCGGCGCCTTGCAATCGCCATGTTACTGCGCGAGGGTGGTCGCCTAGAGCAGGCTAAAAGCGCGGCGCTGGCGTACCTGCAACTCGCGCCAAACGATCAACGCGGCAGCCTATTACTGGCGCAAATATACAACCAGCAAGACCGCTCAGAGGACGCGATTAGCACGCTGGAAAACGCCCTTGAAATCTACCCCAACAGCTACAAACTTCGCTTGCAATATGCGCGCTTATTAACACTTAGCAACCGTTCCAAAGCGCTCGAACAATTTGAAATGCTCCGTGTAGCCAATCCCTACAGCCCTGAAATAAACTATTTGCTGGCGCTTTTATACCTCGACAGCAAAATGCTCGAGCCCGCACGACAGCTATTTTTAATCTTGAGCGGCGATTCGCGGTTTAGCGATGACGCGCTCTATCACCTCGGCGGCATCGCTGAGAGCAATAGCGATTTGACTGCCGCGGTCGACTACTACCGGCAAGTTGTCGACGGCAGCAACTTTTTGGCCGCAGCATCGCGCACCATCGTGCTTTTGATGGATGACAACAACCTCGCTGCAGCGCAAAAGTACCTGCGCGAAACGCGCGCCACCGCGCCCAATCAGATCGGTCGGTTGTATGAGCTAGAGGCTAATTTACTGATCAGCCAAGATCTGCCCGAACAGGCGCTAGAGGCGCTTAGTAGAGGTGTCGAACGGCGCCCAGAAGATCAAAACCTACTCTATGCCAGAGCGATGATCGCCGAACAACAGGGCGACTTTGCTCGCGCCGAGCTGGATTTACGTAGCATTATTAGCCTCGATGCCAGCAACGCCGCGGCCATGAACGCGCTTGGATATACCATGCTGTTGCACACCCAGCGCCTGGATGAAGCCTACGACCTCATCCAACGAGCCTATGCGCTGCAACCCAATAGCGCGGCTATTATCGACAGTATGGGTTGGGTTTTATACAAGCTCGGCGAGACCGATAAGGCGCTCGGCTATTTGATGCGGGCCATGGAAATGATGCCCGACCCCGAGATTGCCGCTCACCTCGGCGAAATACACTGGGTGATGGGCAACCGAAAATTGGCTTTTGAGACATGGCATCGTGGTCTGCGCAAAACCCCCGACCACGACAACATAGTCACCACGATGCGGCGCTTAGGCGCATCGACAAGCGAGGGGGAACTACCCCAGTGAGGCGGCTTGCGCCGGTACTGCTGTTGCTAGCAGGCTGCGCCACCCAACCGCCGCCCAGCGAATACAATGCCGATGCTTGGCAACAACACCGGCGACTGATTGCACCGCTCGACCACTGGCGAGCGATCGCCAAGCTGGGGATTAGGTCACCCGAAAAAAACGCATCGGCGCGTCTCGACTGGATTCAACGCGGCGGTGACTACCGGATTGCGCTGTCTGGCCCACTGGGGTTTGGCAGCGCGCTGATCGAGGGCAACGCAGAAATAGCGCAGATGCAGCACGACGGCAAGACGCTGCTGCGACCCCCAGGCGCACTGTTACTGCAGGCCACCGGCCTGGCATTGCCGGTAGAGGCCTGGCATTGGTGGTTGCGCGGCATGCCTATGCCCGACGAACAACCGATCGTGGCTTTGGCAACCAATTCACTCGGCCAGGCGACAACATTTATACAACGCGGCTGGACCTTGTCTTTCTCGCGCTACGAGCAAACGGCACTGGGCTACCTGCCGACTAAAATTCGCGGCGAAAACGCCGCGCTCCAGTTCAACTTGGTGGTCGCCCAGTGGCGCTCACCGGACGCACCCTGATGGTTGCTATGTTAGACACCCTGACCCTGAGTGCACCGGCTAAATTGAATTTATTTCTGCGTATTATCGGGCGACGCGACGACGGCTATCACCAATTGCAGACGCTGTTTCAACTGCTCGACAGCGGTGATGTCATCACCTTACAACGCCGCGATGATGACCAAATAACACTGGCCGCCGATCGACTGGATATCCCGCCAGAAGACAATTTGGCGCTGCGCGCTGCGCAACGACTGCGCCAGGCTACCGGCGTCACACAGGGTTGTAACATCGATATCGACAAACGTTTACCGATGGGCGCGGGCCTCGGCGGCGGCAGTAGCGATGCCGCAACCACCTTGGTCGGGCTTAATGCACTATGGAATTGCCAACTCAGTAGCATACAACTGGCCGCGATCGGCGCTGGCCTAGGCGCAGATATTCCAGCATTTGTGCACGGCAATAGCGCTCTAGGCGAGGGAATTGGCGAGCGCCTGCGCCCGATTACACTGCCGATCCAATGGTATTTAGTGGTGACACCACCCGTGCAGATTTCAACCGCTGAAATATTTTCACATCCTGAATTGACAAGGAACTCGCCACCGATCAAAATGTGCGCCCTTGATGAAGAGCGAATAGC
>CALGJN010000227.1:0-5632 GCA_937920185.1 uncultured Cellvibrionales bacterium
CAAAATATTTTCGCTGGTGGCCTCGCGCATAAATCCCTGTGGGGCGATAATTTCCACATCAGCGGATGGTGAGGCACTCATCCAAGCATCTATACCACCAAAATGATCGATATGGCTGTGCGTAATTATAATCGCGGTTGGCACGATTTCGCCGAGATGCTCTTGGGCAAAGGCGATCGACGCAGTGGTGGTCTCCAGCGACGTCAAAGGGTCGACAATTATCCAGCCATTGTCGGCCCGAATGAGGGTGGTATTGGCAAGGTCAAAGCCACGCAACTGATAGACACCATCATCGACCTTAAACAAACCGCTGATGGCATTTAGCTTTGCCTGACGCCATAAACTCGGATTGACTGTGTCGGGGGCGTCATCGCGTCGATAGGCGTCTAAATCATCAACCCACTGCGTGCTGTCGTTCGCTTCATCCGTGCTACCCCCAGGCGCGATAGCCATCAAACCGCGCCGTGCATCAGCGAAGTCTTGCGAATCATCTAGCGGCAGGTTTTCGGTAAACCATTGGTTGGCCGCGAGGGTATGGGCGCTCGATTCGGTCGATCTCAGGTCGTCGTTGGGCGCACTGGGCCGATCGCTGCAGCCACTTATAACACCGCACAAAAGCATGCACCAAGACGCAGCGAACCGAGTCCTCCAGCGCGCCTTGCCGATCATCTGCAACTTTGCCGGTAACCTTAATCGAGAGTCGTTAAAATTATTCATTACTGTCCGCTCGCGTTTGCAATAAACCAAGATCATGAATTATGTAATACTCGCCGCGCATCGACAAAATGCCTTGTTCAGTCCACTCGCGAAGCACCTTATTGACCCGTTGCCGAGAGCCGCGAATCAACCGAGCCAAGTCATTTTGGCTCAACTGAAACGCTAACAAAGTCCCCCCATCAAGCGGCTGCCCATAGCGTGACAACAACTCCAGCAAACGTTGTGCCAACCGCGAACTCAGAGAGTCAAACAGCGCCGCGTCCAGCACGCCATAAATTTTTCTGGAGCGCCGTAGACTACTGTAGAACAAGTTTTTGTACACCACTGGATAACTCTCTGCGACCTTAAAAACGGCAGCTCGGGGCAACAGCATAACATCGGCATCGGCTTGTACACGCGCCTCTTGAATGCGCGTACCATCGGGTTCCAATGACGCTTCACCCAACCAATATAAGGGTTCAAGTTCGGTCAGCGCGAACTCCTGTCCGAGTCGACCAATGATCGACAGACGCACGCGACCAGATAAAAGGCAGTACAGCGAAGAGGTTTTATCACCCATTTTATACAGTCGTTGCGAGGCTTTGATATGGCGTATCTGAGCCGCATCGGCAAGTTCTGCCAAACCATCGTCTGCCACTCCCGCAAACCAGTCGGACGCTTTGAGAATGTTAAATATATCGTATCCAAGGCTAGCTACAGTTCTCAAAACAACTCCACGGCGACGCTATAAATCGATAGATAGATTAAAAACCACCATTCATTAAGAATTAAATCGCGCTAGCACAAGCGCGAATAAGATACCGGTATAAGTCGGCTCAACCCATCGAACCAACCAGCACCGCGCCCTACATGTATTCTTATTTTACCTTTAGTCACACCGACTAATATATCGGTAGCCGCTTGTTGCGCTGAGGTATAAAACCAAGCTTGCATTTTTTCGCATTCGAGCACTTGTGTGCTCTCGCTCTTGGCGTGCAATACCACCTTGGCGCGCTGCGCAATCGCGGTTTTAACGTCCGCAGTAAAGGCACAGGCAACCTGAATATTGTTTCCCAAATATGCCGCCTCTTGCCACCTCTAGCCACCTCTAGCCACCTCTTGCCACAGAGCGTCACTAAAACCACGCACCGCAAATTTAAATGCGCACCAGGCGCGCTGCATCGGCGAGGCGATGAGTCCATAGGCACTGGATACGTTGATGACACAACCGGCGTCCGCTCGCTTCATCAGCGGTAAAAACGCCTTGCACCCATGCACCACCCCCAGTAATTGACCGCAAATACCCAGCGCATATCGCCTAGCGAGGCGTCTTTAAAGAGCCCCCCAAACGCTATCCTGCATTGTTGAACAACAGATTAACCGGGCCATGTTTGGCGCTCACCTGCTCGGCAAACCGTTGCATAGCTAGAGAGTCCGATACGTCGACCACGTAGGTCGACGGTTGCACTCTGGTCGCATCTTGGCGATCGGTTATGAGTACCCGTGGTTGCTCTAACGCCTCACCATCCATGTCTACCAGCGCCAAATGGCAGCCTCGCGGTGCTAGTTCAAAGGCAAGCGCTCGATCAATACCAGAGCCTGCGCCGTTAATCACCGCCACCCTATCGACGCAACTCTTCACAATCTGCCCACGCCCCAATAATCTAAAGGAAATTTTCTAAACCGCAGCCCGAAGCGCCAATGCACTCGGGCTACAGCTCCTCGACAGGCAGAGCTAACGCTTGGATCGCAGTTGTTCTAAACGACCTCAAAGAGTCCAGCAGCGCCCATACCGCCGCCAACGCACATGGTGATGACCACATATTTTTCGCCGCGACGCTTGCCCTCCATCAAGGCGTGCATAACCATCCGCGCACCGCTCATGCCAAACGGATGCCCAATCGAAATAGAGCCGCCGTTGACGTTTAAGCGCTCCATCGGGATACCCAGTTTGTCACGGCAGTAGAGTACCTGAACCGCAAAGGCTTCGTTTAGCTCCCACAGGCCAATATCGTCCATTTTAAGGCCATTGCGCTGCAGTAATTTAGGGACAGCATAAATTGGCCCAATGCCCATTTCATCGGGTTCACAACCGGCCACCGCCATACCGCGATAAATACCTAGCGGTTCGAGATTGCGCTGTGATGCCGTGGTGCCATTCATCATTACCACCGCTGCCGCACCGTCTGACAATTGGGAGGCATTGCCAGCGGTGATCGTGCCGCCATTGCGCACCGCATTTAGGCTAGATAAATTATCGATAGAGGTTCCCGGACGATTGCCCTCATCCTTTGTCAGGGTGACGCTCTCTTCGCTGATTTCTCCAGTTTCACGGTTGGTGACCAGTTTTGTCGCAGTCACTGGGACAATCTCATCGGCGAACAATCCCGCCTGTTGAGCGGCAGCCGTGCGCGCCTGAGAAATCACCGCATACTCGTCCTGACTCTGCCGAGAAATACTGTAGCGGTTAGCCACCGTCTCGGCAGTATCTAGCATCGGCATATGAATCAATGGCGCATGCTTCAGAGCCAATGGATCGGCTACTCTATGGGCGTTAAAGTGTTCGTTTTGAATCAAGCTAATACTTTCACAACCGCCTGCAACAACAACCTCTGCACCGTCGTTCGCGATGTTGTTAGCACCAATAGAGATCGCCATTAATCCTGACGAACATTGACGGTCGACGGTCATACCGGCGACTGACATCGGCAGACCAGACGCCACGGCGGCCTGACGACCTAGATTCATCGTTTGGGTGCCCTGCTGCATCGCAGCGCCTAAGATACAATCATCGATCTCTGCCGGGTCGACACCGGCGCGATCTATTGCCGCTTTAATTGCATGGGAACTCATGGATGGTGATTCGAGATTATTGAATGCACCGCGAAATGCTCTGCCAATTGGCGTGCGAGCTGCCGAGACAATTACTGCTTCTTTCATAACAAGGTCCTTGTTTGGTAATAAGTTAAAAAGCGCCGGTCAAGCGCGCTACGCGCTGAGTGCCGCCATTGCTTTGGATAAGAATTTTTCGGTTTGTTTACTGCCCGACTCGAGCGGCTGGTGGTTCGAGGTATCCGTAACCTCATCCCATCTGGCGAGAATAGCCTCTGGATTTTGCTGGTCTTTTGACATGAAGATACCGTCGGTCTCGAACATATTGGCTTTTGCATAACCTCCAGCACCAGCGCAAAGAATCGTTCTCGTCGGCGCTTTTTCATCGCATAAAATCAACGCTCCGGCGGTCACAGATTCTGCCGTCAACAGAGACAATACCTCTGCTGGCATCAGGTCTTCGGTCATTCGGGTTCCAGCGGTTGGCGATAGCGCATTGACATGAATATTGTTCTTACCACCCTCGAGCACCAGCGTATTCATAAAGCCCAACACCGCCATTTTCGCTGCACCATAGTTGGTCTGCCCAAAATTTCCGTACATACCACTCGACGAGGTAGTCATCACAATACGCCCATAGTTCTGCTCGCGCATGATTGCCCACACCGCTTTGGTGCAGTTGACCGAGCCCATAAGATGCACGTCCATAACCAATTGAAAATCGGCCAAATCCATTTTCGCAAATGACTTGTCGCGCAAAATTCCGGCATTGTTAAGCAAGATATCCACCCTGCCCCACTCGCTCATAGCCTGCGAAACCATATCCTCTACTTGATCGAATTTAGCGACGTTGGCGCCATGGGCAAAGGCCTGCCCCCCGCCTGCCACAATCAACTCAACCACCTCATCAGCGGCCTTAGATGAAGTACCCGTCCCATCCCGCGCACCGCCAAGATCATTTACCACCACCTTGGCGCCGCGTTCGGCCAGTGCCAGCGCATGTGAACGCCCCAAACCATTACCCGCGCCAGTGACGATCGCCACTCTCCCCGAAAAATCAATACTCATGCTTACCTCGCTTATCTGCTATTTCATTATTAGTGTTGACGGGAGTGCTTACTTGACCATCTGCACACCCAACCACTCGGCGACCATGGCTGGCTTATCACCGCCCTCTATCTCTATCGTGACCTCAGTTTTAAAATCAAACTGGCCAGGTCGTTTTTCGTTGATCTCGAGAACTTTTGCGTGACAGCGAATGCGGCTCCCAACGCGGACAGGTGCCACGAAGCGAACTTTATCAAAGCCTTTATTGATACCCATCGAGAAGCCCTCGATAAATGGACTATAGCTCACAGAGAAATGCGATAGCATAGACAGCGTCAAAAATCCGTGGGCGATGGTGCCACCAAAGGGCGTTTTAGCTGCAGCCACTGGATCGATATGGATAAACTGGCGATCCAGCGTGCACTCGGCAAAACCGTCGACCTGTTGCTGGGTCACTTCAAACCAATCGGTGGGCTCGCAAACATAGCCAATATACTGTTCGATTTCCGCTCTTTTGATCATTGTAGGCATAAAAAATTCCTCTCAGTGTAGGCTCTGATAAAACAGAAATGTAGGTTCTGGTAAAACAGAACGATGGATAAGCCAAATAACGTCGTGTTGATACGACGGTATACAAAAAATGCCAGACGAAGTGTGATCGACTTCACAGCGCTTGACCACGACATCTAATGTCTAGTTACGTTGTCGTCTGCTTACGGTTTTTTTAACGGCAGTTGTGCTCGACACCCGGGATGACTACCATACCCGACCACATTAATATGCGCAGGAAACGCCGCCTAGCTATGCGAGATTCTGACCCACCCTTTACCTTTGCTCGCTTCTTGAAGTTTTGGCGCTCGGTGCATGCCATCAGCCAAGAATATCTCGCCACATTAATCAACGTATCTCCGCGACATATTAGCCGCCTCGAAAATGGTATCAGTCGACCCAGTCTGAGAATGGTCAACGAAATTTCGGCCGCGCTATCACTAGGGCAGAGAGACAGCAATCACCTCCTGATCGCCGCCGGATTTTTACCCAATATGGGTGAACTTGA
>CALGJN010000228.1:0-7023 GCA_937920185.1 uncultured Cellvibrionales bacterium
ATTCGCAGTTCCAGTATCCAGTGTAACTGATCCACCGGAAGCTGAGCGTTAGCAACCGACCGCGGCGCCATCGCAAGCGCACGATCAGCCGTCTCGTCGACGGCCAGAGTCGCCTGTATGGCGCTGTGCTGGACGCACAATAGAAAGCCAAAAAACACCGTAAATAATCGCATATAAATCATCTCACAATAGTTGCTGTAGCCAATACCAAGTAGCAGCGTAGGGCGCGAATAAGCGGATTGCAAACAATCTGCCTCGCCCAGACATTGAGCCATCTATGTCAACGGGTGGTTTACGGCCCGAAAAATCACCATCACAGCGACGGCCAGCGAATAATGACTCTAAATATACTGCTATTTGCGACACCAATAAAACCGCCGGCCGCCGCAAAAAACCGGTGACCAGGTTGCCCCTCAGACCAAGCAGTGGCGACACATCGATAAATTGGTCGGCAGGGACTTTTACAATACCGCGTGATAAGCTAAAGTTTTGCTATCGTCATCCGATTTAAGATAAAGGTGACGGTTGTATGGAAATCGTCCAACAGCACATAAGGATGTTCCTGTGAACAGTAGCTTGCGACATATATTGGCGTTGATGGCGGCGATGCTTTTGGCTTTTACCAGCCAAAGCATGGCCCATGAGCCCTATGAAATGGGTCGTATGCAGCAAACTATCGATCTACTCACCAAACAACTAGCGGGCGCCAACACCAAAATTAGGCGGCTCGAAGCGTCCATGACAAAGAGCCGCGGACGCGCTGCTGCAAAAATGGCCAGCAGTTGTGATGTCGGCGACGCCAGCGCCAACGTGTCGATGGCCAAAGGCAACCGCGGCAAGGGTGATGCGCTTGAGACTTGGCTTAAGGCTTACGGCAAGTCTTGCTCGCCTCAGGACTTGACCCAACTGCGAAGCCTTGCCAGCGAGCTGTTTTACGACGATCCATCGCTCCAGCTCATCGATTTATTTTCGGGATCCCGCTAACCATCGCAAAAAGCCCGCTGAAGTGATGCGCCTGATACTTTTTATCGCAAACGATGTATCTCAAGCAGTAAAATGCATACCTAACACTGTGACGACTGTTTCGCTGGCTCAAGCCGCCAAGCGCTGTCGGTTGAGTATATTAGGCCAGTCTCGGGATTAACCAAAGAACAATGGCGCCCACCACAACGCCACCGCGGTTAGCAGCGCCATACCGGCGCAGTTGAGGAGCAACCCGGCGCGCGCCATCTGCGGTATGCTAATCAACCCAGACGAAAAGGCGATGGCATTGGGAGCGGTGGCCACGGGCAGCATAAAGGCACAGCTCGCTGCCAGGGTAACCGGCACGCAGAGCACCATGGGGTCGATCCCAGATTCGATGGCCATGGCACCAATCACCGGCAAAAAAGTCGCCGTGGTAGCGAGGTTACTGGTCATTTCGGTTAAAAAGATCACCAATGCGGTGGCACCCAAGATCATTGCAGCGACGCCAAATAGCGCCAGCGGTGCCAAACCCTCTCCCAACCATTGCGCCAACCCCGAACTGGCAATAGCGGAGGCGAGGCTTAGCCCGCCGCCAAATAGCACCAAGACACCCCAGGGCAACTGCGAAACGTCCTCCCAAACCAGCAACTGTGGGTGTTGCCGGTCGCCACTCGGCAACACAAACAGGGCAATCGCCCCCATCAGGGCGATAGCGGTGTCGGACAAGCCATCGATCGATAGCTCGGTCGCTAATGGCCGGCGCAACACCCACCCCAGCACCACCAATAAAAATACCGCGGCGACGCGCTTTTCGGCGGCAGTCATCGGGCCCATTTCACGATAGAGCCGAGTCAGATGGTCTTGAGCTACTTCGCTCGCGGGCACATCAACGCGAAAAACTTTGCGCGTTAACAACCACCAAGCGCTCGGCAATAGCACGCAGCTCACCGGAACACCGACCATCATCCAGTCGATAAAACTTATCTCTATGGCATAATTGTCACTGACAAACGCGGCCAAAAGCGCATTTGGCGGGGTACCGATCAAGGTCGCCATCCCGCCAATAGTCGCCGCATACGCCAAGCCTAAAAGCATCGCCACCTGAAAATCTCGCTGTCCCTGATGGCTAATATTAGCCACCTGACCCAGTACGACGGACACCACCGACAGCGCAATAGGCATCAACATCATGGTCGTGCTGGTATTCGTCATCCACATTGAGAGCAGCGCAGCCACCAGCATAAACCCGCCAATGAGGCGGCCGCCATCGGTGCCAGTACGCGACAAAATTGCCAGCGCAATGCGTTGATGAAGGTTCCAGCGCTGGACCGCCAAAGCCAACACAAAGGCGCCAAAAAAAAGATAAATAATGGGGTTCGCATAGGGCGCTGCCGCCTGCTTCAACGAAGTGATGCCCAGAATATCAAAGCTAACCAGTGGTAATAACGCGGTGACCGCTACGGGCACCGCCTCGGTCGCCCACCAGATCGCCATCCATAGGCCAATTGCGGCGGTTAACCAAGCAACGCTTGACATGATCTGCTGTTGGCCGTCGAGCAGCAGCATAAAAAGGCATAGACTGGGACCCAATAGCAGACCAATCATCTGATAAGGCGCGCGTCGCTTTTGCTCTAAGCCCTGCATGTGGCTGACATTCTCATAATCGCAATACCCATCTGATTGGCACGCAATCTGCCATGCGGCAGTGTAGTTTGCAAATTTTATTGCACCGCCTAAACCACCCGTGAGCGCTCGCGAACTGTGAAATCGATACTCGATTAATGTCGCAAAGCCGAGCGGCGTTAAGGCCATCGCCGTGGCCATCGGTAATCTAATACAAATCGGCGAGACGGCAGCGAGACGGACATTGACTACCCCAACGCCAAACGGTTCTGGCGGGATTGATCGGCGACGTGAAAATCGCTTATAAAAAGAGGCTAAGGTAGCCTCTGGAGGTGTATTACGAGCCCTAGAAGCCGCGACTAAACAGCCCGCAAATGACCCCATGGTGACTCGCTACGCGCGCTAAAATGGCGGGGCGAACCGACGGACAGCGACAATTTTCCTCGCCGAAGCAGCGCAACCGACCCGTCCATCGGTGGTTTTTTGCCGAACTCGGGCGATTGGTCTAGAATCGTGGCTTCACTCTACTGGCGAGAATAATTTATGACCACAGCTTACAAACCGACACCCGCGGTGGCGTCTTTTTTAGCCCGCGAGCATCAATTGTTGATCGGAGGCGAGTGGTTAGAAGCCTGTTCAGAGAAACGTATCGAGGTGCTTAATCCGGCCGACAAAAAGGTTATATCGAGCGTCGCTGAGGCCGGTAGTAAAGACGTAGATCGGGCGGTAGAGGCCGCTCGAAAGGCTTTTGACAGTGGCAGTTGGAGTGACATTGCCGCGGCGCAGAGAACTAAAATCCTGTGGCGTTGGGCCGATCTCGTCGAGCAAAATGCCGATCAGTTGGTGGAATTAGAGGTTCTCGATAACGGCATGCCGATGATGCTGGCGAGAGGTTTTTTAGACTATGGCATCGGTTGGATACGCTACTATGCCGGCATGTGCGATAAAATCACTGGCAAGAATCTGTCCGACGTCATATCCTCCAGCGAAGCGCGTTTCCACGCTTACACGCAGCTCAAGCCGATCGGTGTCGCGGCGCTCATCCTCCCCTGGAACGGGCCTATCGGGCTGTTTTTAATCAAGACTTCACCGGCGCTCGCCGCTGGCTGCGCCTGCGTCGTCAAACCCGCAGAGAACACCCCGCTGACGGCGCTTCGCTTGGCCGAATTGGCATTGGAGGCAGGTATTCCAGAGGGCATATTAAACGTGGTGACCGGCTTTGGCGCGGCGGGCGAAGCACTGGCTCATCACCCCTCTGTGGACAAAATTTCGTTTACTGGATCGACCTCCGTCGGCAAGCAAATCATTCGCGCCGCCAGCGGTAATTTAAAGCGCGTAACGCTGGAATTAGGCGGCAAATCGCCGTGCATCATTTTCGATGATGCCGATCTCGAGGAAGCCATTCCCGCAGCGGCAATGGCGATATTTCTCAACAGTGGGCAAGTGTGTTTTGCCGGGTCGCGCCTCTACGTGCAGC
Source organism: uncultured Cellvibrionales bacterium (assembly GCA_937920185.1). Taxonomy (GTDB): domain Bacteria; phylum Pseudomonadota; class Gammaproteobacteria; order Pseudomonadales; family Porticoccaceae; genus TMED48. The sequence goes on from CALGJN010000228.1 coordinate 4,067, forward strand.
GCCGTGTATATGATCGAGTCATCGCTGGTATCGCCGACTTCAGCCAGAGCCTTAAAGTCGGCAATGGTATGCATCCAGAAACCATGCTCGGGCCATTGATCTCTGAACAACAGTTGCGGCGGGTCAATCAAATGGTCGATCATGGCCGTAGCGAAGGCGCGGAAATAATCACCGCCAAGATGCCCCTGAGCGATGATGGGTTTTTCTTTGCGCCAACAATTTTTGCCAACGTCACCGCTGATATGTCGATCGTCAAAGAGGAAATTTTTGGACCGGTATTGGTCGCTACACCATTCGATACCACCGAAGAAGTATTGGCCCTAGCCAACGACACCCAGTATGGTCTCGGTGCCGGGGTGTTCAGCAACAACATCAATCGCGTTCATCGAGTTGCTGAAAAACTGCAGTCGGGTAATGTCTGGGTCAATCACTACGGTGGCATGCAGTCGAGCATGCCATTTGGTGGTTTTAAGCAATCTGGTTGGGGGCGCGAACTCGGCGAGGATGGTTTTTTAGCGTTTACCGAACAAAAATCGGTCAGCATTCAGTTGCGCGACAGCTAGTCACTCGAACTGTTGATCGCCCGTTTCCAGAGCGGCGCGATCAACCGCCGCTTACCGTCATGGCTCATCGCTACGCTGTCGGCCGGTTCGTCGACTTCGAGTTCCTTGCGGTCCCAGAGTTCGCACGTCACCTGCTTATGTTTTTGGTCGAGGCCCTCGCAGTAATTACTGTAACGACACAATACGACCTGATCGCCAAAACCACCGCGCACTTTCTCAAACCAATCCGGATCGGCGAGCGCCTGTCGAGCAAACCCAACAATATCCGCCTGACCGCGCTCTAACACAGCTTCAGCCTGACAAAACGTGTGCATGCCCCCAGCCATGATACAGGGCGTTTGCAGGCCCTCGGAGCACAGCCGTTGGCGAATCAGCGCCACCGGATCGACGTTGCGCCCAAACGGACCAAAATCGTCAGAAATAAAGCTCGGCATGCATTCATAACCGCTTTGACCGGTGTATGGATAGGCAGCCCAACCCACTTTGGGCTGTTTCGCATCGTCGAATTTACCGCCGCGGGAAAAGGATAAAAAATCCATGCCGGCGGACGCGAACTGTTCGGCAAAAAACAACGCATCGTCGAGGCCACTGCCCGACGCACATATTTCATCGGTCAGAAAACGACAACCGACGACAAAATCTCGATCGGTGGCGCTGCGAACGGCTCGGTAGACTTCCAGAGGCAGTCGAACCCGCGCGGCGGCAGGCCCGCCATAGCCGTCATCGCGAACATTGCTGGCGGATAGAAAAGACGCCATGGTGTAGGCATGTGCATAGTGCAGTTCAACACCATCAAAACCCGCTTGCTCTGCCCGTCGCGCGGCGTCGGCAAACAGCGTCGGCAAGCGTTGTGGCAGTCGGGCAATTTCGTCGAGTTGGGTATCGGTGACCCGCTGGCGATAACCAAAACTAAGATCTTCCCATTCTTTGGCCGACAAAACAGTCTGCAACTGGTCGTCGTCCAATCCTTGAATCGTCGCGCGTACCGCAGCGGGGGAAGCCCCTCGCATATCTAGCACCTGCGCGTGCCGGTCGGTCACATCGAGAAATCGCTCGAGGTACTTCTGCCTGTCTGGGCGCTTGCGAATGGTCAAGAAATCAATCAGTTGAATAAACACCTTGGTCTGTCCGCCACTCGCTGCGCGAATGGTGTCAACCAGCTTGGTCAGACCTTCGATATAGCGGTCATCGCCAATCCGTAACAAGGGCCCGCTGGGGACATCACGAATGCCAGTGGCCTCGATGACAATAGCTCCGGGACGACCCACCGCAAAGCGCCGGTACCAGTCAAGTACATCGGCGGTGACTTGGCCCTCCTCGTTGGATCGCCAAGGCACCATTGCCGGAACCCATGTTCTCTGGCTCAGGGTGATCGATCCAACGCTTATCGGCGAGAAAAGTCGCGATGCCGCAGCATCCTCACGGCTCGGCCATAGGTCATCGATGGGTTTGTATTTGATTCGCTCTGACGGTTTCCACATAGCTGGCACCTCAACATTAAAAGCGCTCGCGGCGCATTGCCCCTCGAGCGGCGGCACGCAAACTCTACAATCCAGCTAAGCGGACTGCCACGGTGCTCTTGACCTTACCCAATAGGCGCTTTAGTTCGGCCACTTCGCAGGCCTCCAACTGACTAAACATCGCTATAATCCACTGTTCGTGACTGGCCGCCATGGCAGTAAATTCGGTACGCCCTAGAGCGGTTAGATTGACCACGAATGAGCGCCGATCGGTGAGTAAACTAACGCGACTAATCAGGCCATCGCGCTCCAATTGACGGGCAATACCAGAGACATTGCCGCCGGACACCATCGTACGCTTTGATAATTCGCTCATGGTCAGTCCGTTCGGCGAGCGCTCCAACTGCGCCAGAAAATCAAATCGCGGCAAAGTAGTATTGCACTCCTCGCGCATTGCTGTGCGCAATTGTCCTTCGATTAGGTTTGAACAGGTCAACAGGCGCAACCATAGCTTGATCGAATGATGGTCCTCTTCGATCAACCGCGTCTCGTGGTCGGACTGACCGATAGTGGAATTGGTTCGATCTGAGGCGTGACTGTCAACCATTTGCTTTCTCATTCTCGTACAAGTCCTCAATGGGCTAATTTCAGTCAATTTACGCGCGCAATATTATAATCTATGAAACACGTAATTAATTGACTAAAGGATGGAAAAAGCGCCATCCAAAGCGTCTCTACAGACTGATGCCGGCCAGTATACAGCAACTATTTTAAATATAAAGTAATTGCTGTATGCTGTGCACAAGGCAGACTAGTTTAGACTTAAAACATTGCTCGATTTACTGCTCAGGCAGAAGATTCAGCAGACCACAAACGACGGACAAATCAGAGGTTTTCAATGAAGGTAGTATGCTTGGGTGGCGGCCCTGCCGGA
>CALGJN010000229.1:0-6394 GCA_937920185.1 uncultured Cellvibrionales bacterium
GCGTCTTGCGAGGGACGCCACTCGCGCGTGACCGGCATCTCGGCGCGGCGGCGCTGATTTTTTGACTCGCTTTGTTGCCACTGTCGCCACACCTCTTTTAAAAACTTGGACTCCCAACTCGGCCGAGGGACATTCTTGTCCCGCCAGTAGGCGACAAACTGAGGCACTTGCTGCAGCGAAAATTCGCGTGTCGCACCCAGTTGACCGAGTTGCCGAAGGGCATCCTCGCTCGGTTGCCAGTCGCTTTCGATCGGCTGCGCTGGGTTTCCATTGATCGGCCAATCGCCGGACACCGAACGCACCGCAGGGCGTTGCCGGGCAATCGGGTGCGGGACAACTGGCGCGGCCGTATAGATTGGCTCGACGGCCGGTTCGTTAAAGGCAAAACTGAATCGTCCATGGCTTGCCGCGGGTTCGCCTTCGGTGAGTAATATGCCCTTGTCGCAAAGACTGCGGGTCAACCGTTGGAGGTCGTTATTATGCCAAAATGGCGTCAGTTGCTGCAGTTGTTGGCAGTCGATGGCGACCCAATCGAACTGGCCGCGGCGGTCGATTGTGCGGTGGCACTGGCACTCCTTGAGCAACTGCAATAGCACCGTCTCTTCGAGGCCGATGGTGGCCGCCAGAGAGGGCGAAATAACGATCGATTTTTCGGGAATCAAAGACATCTGTTCACTTTATCAGATGCGCTGTTTATCACAAAGCTCGGTGAACCCGATGATAGCCCTCGGCGCTTAAATCAATTTGCCGCGTTTAACGGTTGCACTTGTTTGGCAGACCGATTACTGTACAAAAAAACAGCTTTGGTCTGCCTGTGGGCAGCGCGCATCGCATCATTGATAGGATCTTACTACTTACTACGGGAGCCCTAGCGTGGCGACAAAACAAAAATCTGCCTTTGTGTGTAACGATTGCGGTGCCGACTATCGCAAGTGGCAGGGCCAGTGTGGCGAGTGTCACGCTTGGAACACGCTGTCCGAAGTCAGACTTGGTGCACCGCTGCGCAAGACCTCCAAACAGCGCTCCGGGTTTGCCGGTGCCGCCGACAGCCAGATCTCCGTGCTCAGCGATATCGATCTCGACGAAATACCACGTATCAGTACCGGTACTGGCGAGTTGGATCTGGTATTGGGCGGCGGCTTGGTGCCGGGGTCCTGCATTTTACTCGGCGGCGAACCGGGGGCGGGTAAGAGCACGCTGCTGTTGCAAACCTTGTGTGCACTGGCGGCGAACCACTCGGCGCTGTATGTCACCGGCGAAGAATCCCCCCAACAGGTGGCCATGCGGGCTGCCAGACTCGGCTTGCCGACCGATAAATTACGGATTATGGCCGAGACCTCGGTGGAAACGCTGTGCGCGGTCGCCGAGAGTCAGCGCCCGGCGATATTGGTGGTCGATTCGATACAGGTGATGCATCTCGACGATGTCACGTCGGCGCCGGGGAGCGTGTCCCAGGTGCGCGAGAGCGCATCGATGTTGGTGCGCTTTGCCAAACAGACCGGTACCGTATTGATTCTCGTCGGTCACGTCACCAAGGACGGATCGCTGGCGGGCCCCAAGGTGCTCGAACACATGATCGATTGTTCGCTGATGCTGGAGGGATCCAGCGACAGCCATTTTCGCACCCTTAGAAGCCAAAAAAATCGCTTTGGTGCGGTCAATGAGTTGGGTGTTTTTGCCATGACTGACCGCGGTTTAAAAGAGGTTGCCAATCCCTCGGCGATTTTTTTACAGCGCGACAGTGAGATTTCGTCGGGCAGCGTAGTGATGAGTATCTGGGAGGGCACCCGGCCGTTACTGGTCGAGTTGCAGGCGTTAGTAGACGATAGCCATCTGGGCAATCCGCGGCGCGTCACGGTCGGCCTCGATCAAAATCGGCTGTCGATGTTGTTGGCGGTTCTGCACCGCCACGGCGGTATTATGGTCGGCGATCAAGATGTGTTCGTCAACGTCGTGGGCGGCGTTAAAGTGGTCGAGACCAGCGCCGATCTGGCATTGATCTTGTCGGTCATATCGAGCTTTCGCGATCAACCGTTGCCGAGCGATCTGGTGGTGTTTGGCGAGGTTGGTCTGTCTGGCGAAATTCGTCCGGTGGCGAATGGCCAAGAGCGTCTTCGCGAGGCGGCTAAACACGGGTTTAAGCGCGCCATAGTGCCGGCCGCCAACGCGCCGAAAAAACCGATTGCCGGTATGCAAGTAACTCCAGTGCGGCGGGTTACGGAGGCGTTGGACGCGCTGTTGTAGAGCGTTTGAATGGGCTTTTTGCAGGCCCATTGTTGGCTCCTAGATAGACATCAGATTGACATCCCAAGGCTTAGTCCTTACTGTGCGCGGGTTGTTTTGACGTCAGGTTCTGAACCCCATCGCACCAGAGCGTAGCCTGGGTTTAGTTAAACGGGAAGTCGGTGCGCTCGGTCAATTTTGTCCGCCAGCTGAGCCCACACTGCCCCCGCAACACTCAATAAGAATGTCTGTTAGTGCTGCCACTGTGCGCTTGCATGGGAAGCTTAATAGACAGGGTTAAGGCCCGCTTATGAGTCCGGAGACCGGCCTGTTGTCATGCACAAAAACCGCGGGGTGCGGATCTGTATTGATCGCTGGAATGCTGTTTCTCCGATTCGTCTGGCTCCCGGTAAAACTAGCGTTAAATGCTCGGCTGTGAGCGCAGGTCAAATACCATGGAAATCACGTTGAACAACCCCCACCGCAACCACTTTTTCGGTTACCTAGCCGCGGCAGTTTGCCTGTCGGCAACCCTGGTTAGCCAGCCATCGCTGGCGGCCGATAGCGAACAGCTCCAAGAGATTCTGGTCAGTGCCTCGCTGTTGCCGATTGTGAGATCGCGCTCGGCGAGCGCGGTTACCGTGATCGATCGCGAGCAGTTGAAAAACCGTCTGGCACTCGACGTCAGCGATCTACTGAGGGATGTCCCCGGTATGTCGGTCAGCCGCAGCGGCGTGATGGGCTCGCAGACGCAGGTGCGCATGCGCGGTGCCGAGGCCAATCATGTGCTGGTGTTGATCGATGGGATCGAGGCCAATGACCCCTCTCTCGGCGACGAGACCAGTTGGGCCAGCTTGAGCGCTGCCGATGTCCAGCGTATCGAAGTACTGCGCGGTCCGCAGAGTGCGCTTTACGGCAGCGATGCGATGGCCGGTGTGATCAGCATCGAAACTACGCGCGCCAGTCAGGGTTCCACTGCGCAGCTGTTTTCAGAGGCCGGTAGCTTTTCAACCCACAGGTCGGGTGTCGCTGTGGGCCATGCCGCGCGCGATTATAATATTCGTTTGAGCGCCAGCCATCTGGAGACCGACGGAGACAATATTGCCCGTAGCGGCGACGAAAAGGATGGCTATCGCAACACCACCATCAATTTGACCGGCGCGTTGGACCTCAGCCGCCAGTTGAAACTGTCGCTCACCGCGCGCGATCACCAGAGTCGCAATCAGTTCGATGCCGACGATGACTACGACGGCCTGGTTGAGGATCGGGATCGCTCGACAGACGCCGACAATACCATGCTTGGGGTGGCGCTAAATTATAAGTCGTTGGACAATCTGTGGCGCCATCGTCTGGCGTTATCCGAGGCCGATTTTGACAACCACAATTTTAACGCCGGCGCATCCAACGGCACCACCGAGTCGACCAAAACTCGCTATCAATACGTTGGATCACGGGTTTGGGATAACCTCCAACAGCAGCTTTCGTTATTGGCCGAAGCCGAGCGGGAAGACTATCGCCAAGCCGGTGGTTACGCCTATGGCAGCGACGCCGACACCGTCGTCGAGCGCAACACCGAGAGCTTTGCTCTAGAGTATCGAGTCGATCCGAGCGAGCACTTAACGCTCGGTATCAGCGGTCGTCACGACGGCAATGACCGCTTTGACGATGCCGATACCTACCGCTTGGAAGCCCTTTATCGATTGAGCGAACAAACGCAGATTCGCAGTACCTACGCGACCGCGATCAAGAACCCGACCTTCACCGAACTGTTTGGTATCTTCAGTGGTTTTGCCGGCAATCCGGAACTGCAGCCTGAGTCATCGAAAAGTTGGAGTTTGGGTGTCGATCATAGCGCCATGGGCGGTGATCTCAGCGTTTCCCTTAATTTCTACACCACGCGCCTCGAAGACGAAATCAAGACCGTCTATGCGGCCGACTACAGCTCCAGCGCAGAAAATTTTTCCGGTGAAAGCCAGCGCGATGGCATCGAGCTAGCGTCGCGCATGGCCTTCACTCCGGAGCTGGCGCTGACCGCTGCCTATACCTACACCGACGCCACCGAGACCGACAGCGCCAGCGCTGAGGTTAAGGAGTTGCGGCGCCCCAAGCACACCGCGAGCCTCAACTTGGCGTGGCGCGCGCTGCCGAATTTGTTGATTAACACCAACGTCCAGTACAATGGCAGTCAAGCCGATCTGTATTTTCCGCCCTGGCCAACGCCGATGGAGACGGTGACCATGGAGGCCTACACGCTGGTCGCCATACACGCCAATTACAGCGCGACGCGCCAGTTGGATATCTATCTAAAAGTGGACAATCTCTTAGACGAAGATTATGAAGATGTGTTTGGTTACCAGACCTTGGGCCTCGGTGCGCGTGTCGGTGCTCGCTACAATTTTTGATCTGGCAGCGCTCGATACATCTGTATTCGATGCAGTGATGACCGAATGCAGCTAGACGTCGATGACAACGCCCCGCGTTTACTGCTGTCTTGGAGCAGTGGCAAGGACAGTTGTTGGGCGTTACATCGGCTGTTGCAAGACTCAAACGTTCGGGTGGTGGGTCTACTCACCACCTTTAATAGTCATTTCCAACGCTCGGCAATTCACGGCGTACGCATGCCATTGTTGCGCTTGCAGGCGGCGGCAATAGGCCTGCCACTCACCGAGGTAGCGCTCCCTTGGCCTTGCGATAACCAACAGTACGAGCGCCACATGGCGCAAGCCTTGGCATCCGCTCGGCAGCGCTTGCAAATTCAGGTGGTGGCGTTTGGCGATCTCTATCTAGAGGACATTCGCCGCTACCGCGAACGCCAGATGGCGGACTCGGATCTCGCCTTGCACTTCCCCCTTTGGCAGTTGCCGACCGCACCGTTGGCGCAGCAGATGCTCGACGGCGGCCTGCGTGCTAAGGTAACCTGTATAGACCCAAAGGTCGTTCCCAAAGAACTGGCGGGTAGCGAATACAACCGCGATTTTTTACGCGCGCTACCGGAGAGCGTCGACCCCTGTGGTGAAAACGGCGAGTTCCACACCTTTGTCTACGACGCGCCAATGTTTGCCGCGCCGCTGTCTATAACACCCGGAAAAACGGTCGAACGAGACGGTTTTGTGTACACTGATTTTCTGCCTGAGGAGGGTTTATGCGGATAGTCTCTCTGTTACCCAGCGCCACCGAATTAATCTGCGGGTTGGGCTTGCGAGATCAGTTGGTCGGGGTGTCCCACGAGTGCGATTATCCCGCCTCGGTGGTTGGCTTGCCGACGCTGACAAGTTCGCGAATCCCGCCTGATCTGGCCAGTGACGAGATCGATAAGTTGGTCAGCCAGCAATTGCAGGATGATCAGGCACTCTACGATTTGGATGTGCCGCGGCTGATTGAACTGGCTCCGGACTTGATCGTTACGCAGGCATTATGCGATGTCTGCGCGGTGTCGGGCAACGATGTCGCCCGCGCGCTGGGGAGCCTGCCCGGCAATCCCCAGCTGGTCAATTTAGAACCCATCTGTCTCGACGACGTGTTGGCGACTGCGACCACTGTTGCAACCGCCGCCGGTGTGCCCAAGCTGGGTAGAGACTACGTCGATCACCTCAGTGGCCGCATCGCCCGGGTGGCTGAGCGAAGCGCTGCGGTGGCGACGGGTAAACGGCCGCGAGTGGCGCTGTTGGACTGGTTGGATCCGCTGTTCGACGGCGGCCATTGGAGTCCGGAAATTATTTCTCTGGCCGGCGGTCTGGCGTGTTTTGGCGAGCATCGGCAACCGTCCCAACGGCGCTCTTGGCAGGCGCTAATCGATGCGGCCCCCGAGGTGATTGTTATCGCGCTGTGCGGTTTTAACGTCGCCCGCTCGATGCAAGATGTCGACCAATTTATGGCCTCGCCGGGCTTTGCGCAGTTGCACAGTAACGCCGCAACCGAGGTCTATCTAGTCGACGGCAACGCCTATTTTAGTCGTCCTGGCCCGCGCTTGGTGGATGCCCTTGAGATCACCGCCAGCACCCTGTACCCGGACATCCATCCGCTGCCGAGTGGCCTCCCCGAGGCGCTAAAAATTAACCCCTAACACGAACGGCTTGGAGTAGCAGGCAAATGACAGAGGACAGCAAAAAGCAGCAGTCGCACCAGCGCAAAATGGAAAAACTTAAAGACAGCGTCGACGCCACGATCGCCT
>CALGJN010000230.1:0-12101 GCA_937920185.1 uncultured Cellvibrionales bacterium
GCGCTCAATTGGTCGCGCAACTGGCGAAGGGCCGCTGGGCGGCGTTCACTGGCGTTTAGTCCAAGTTCATCCAACGCGCTGTCGACCTCGCTGGCAGCGCTGTCGCCCAAGGACTTTTGCAGGCTTAATTTGACTTCATCCACCGACACTTGGTCGAGCCGCACCCGCGCTGGGACGTAGACGTTATCGGCCATGCATAGACGGGCATAAGATGCTTGTTCATCATCCATCTTACCGAAGCTGGAAAACAACGTGCACAGTAAGATATTCACTAGCAACGCTTCGATGCTCCAGATATGCCAATTCTCCATGCCGAGCGCTACCCCGGTATACGCTTCGAAGCCGCTCCAAGAGCCACTGAATACCGGCAGTACCAAGGTCGCGAACCACAGGCTGATACCAGCGCTCAGGCCTATCAGGAAGCCACGCCGGCTGACACTTGGCAGATACAGGGCCGCCAGCATGCCGGGCGTCAGTTGGGCTAATCCAGCAAAGCCAATCAAATAGAAATCGGTGACGCTCAATCCGGCGACGATGGTGTCGAGTAACAGCGCTACGACGACCAATAACAGCGAACTCAGGGTGATTCGTTGAGCAATCCACTTATCCAATTCAGGTTGACGATGAAAGACTTTGTCGGGCAGTACAAAGCTGTTCAGAATCATTCGCGATAGCATGATGCTCAGGCTCACCAGCAGCGACAGGCTCAGTAGTAGGATACTGGCTGAGCCGAGCCCAGAAATGATCTCGGATTCGAGCACTGCAGGCAGCACGTAAAGATAATCTTGCGGCGGGAATGTAGGCTCTAAAATACTGCCGGCCCAGAGTATAGGCAGCACCGGAATGCACAGTAACAGGGTGAGCAGCGGGTAGATGTATGCCGTTGAACTGGATAGCCGATCTGAAATTTGGTTGGAAATGAGTAGGTTGAAATTTAATGGCAGGGCGAAACTGGCGAATAAAAAAATACTGATAATACTGTAGGCTGGATTTTCCCTGCGCAATATTACCGTTTGACCACTGCGCTCGACCCATTGATTCATCGCATCGACACCGCCGAATACGCTGTCGATGCACAACCACACGGTGGCGCCCATAGCCAGCACCAGTAGCAGTCCTGCCGAGGCCATCATGCGTGATAAATAGCTCGCGGTATCGCTGCGAACCGCCCGCGCGACAATCAAACCAACAAGCACCAACAGCGCCAGCATTGTCGGCGATTGCAACTCTGCTGAAAGATTGAACTCAAGGATTGAGCGCAGCGCAAAAAATTGCGCCAGAAAAAGTGGCATTGATGCCGCTACAAGGCACACGCAAGTCATTTTTGCGACTGCGCCACCGCGGTATCTAAAGGTTAAAAAATCAACTAGCGTGGCGAATTTGATGACTTCCACCAAGCGCCGAAGGGGAAAGAAAATCAGCGGTGAAAAAAGGAATATCAGGGTGAATGCGATCATCGCTATCACCAGCGTATAACCATAGCGGCCGGCCAGCTCGAGCCCGCCCATAGCCATCAGTACGCCGCTACCGGCGACCAGCATTAGATTCAAAATCAACGCGTTGGCCATCGGGTGTTTTAAGCGCAGCAGGGCCTCTGCGCTTAAACCGCCAAGCGCCAGGCAACCGATAATCGCTAGTAGAGTTTCAGGATTCATCCCACACTCTGTGACGCTGCACTACATAACCGCTAAAGACCATTAACGCCCAGACCACAAACGGCCTAAACCAACTGCCCGATGGCTCCATGGCCCATTGGGTAGCCATTGGGAATACGGCGGCACACAGCAGTGTCAGAGCCGCCACCAGACGATAGTTCAACATACACAGGTGCCTTGGAGGTTATAGGGTAATGACATTGTAGTGATCGATCCTCGGTTGATCAAAACGCGATGATAGGGCGGCGGTGCCAGCATGGCAATGCCGACGATTGCGCAGCGATCGCCGACGGCACCTCTAGGTGTCGGTTGGCGAGGGTTGCTGGGACACATTGGGAACCCGACTTAAGCTCCAGTGCGCGGTTGCCCAGGCAATAACAGCCTCCACCGGTCCACCCAAAAGCGCCTTCGGCGGATCCTGCTGCAACCACGCGAGCGCTTGCCATAGGGTCTTGGATGGTGATGCGTGATTGAGCGGTGCGGCATGGTTTTGCTTGCTGAGTTTATTGCCATGCAGGTCCACTGCCAACGGTAGGTGCGCGTAGTCGGGCGCGCTGTAGCCGAGGCACTGCTGTAAATAGCGCTGGCGCGGTGTCGAGCTGAGAAGGTCCGAACCGCGGACAATGTGGGTGATGCCCTGTCGATGGTCGTCGATAACCGACGCGAGTTGGTAGGAATACAAGCCATCGCGTCGACGAAGGACAAAATCGCCAACCTCGCGCAGCAGATCCTGATAGTGATGGCCCATCACCTGATCGTCGATAGTGATCGTGCAGGGCGCGATTGCCTGACGTACGCGCAAACGTATCGCTCGGTCGGCGTCGGCAAGGTCAAGGGCGTCGCAGTGACCGTCGTAAACGCCCCCGAGTTGCGTAATTCGTTTTCGATTGCACTGGCAGGCGTAGGTGAGTTGACGGGCCTGAAGGCGGTCGAGTACGCGTTGGTAGTCTTTTACGAACTGGCTTTGGTAAACAACTTCACCGTCCCATTGAAGGCCGTGATCGACCAGTTGCGCGAGAATTGTTGCGCTGTGTTTGGGGTCTTCGCGTGGCGGGTCGATGTCTTCTATCCGCACGCGCCAAACGCCGCCGTTGCGCTTCGCATCGAGGAAGCTAGCGAGGGCACAAACTAAGGATCCAAAGTGTAATGGGCCCGATGGCGACGGGGCAAAACGGCCCACATAGTCTCGATTGGGCACAGGCATTGCCTAGAGGTGAAACGTGCGGTACACGGTGGCCATGTTAGCCACCGGTGATTTGCTTTTCCTTAATTTCGTCGAGCGTTTTACAGTCGACGCAAAGATCTGCTGTCGGTCGTGCTTCGAGTCTACGCACACCGATGTCGACGCCACACTGATCGCAAAAGCCGTAGTCGTTTTCCTCGACGCGAATCAACGTTTTATCTATCTTTTTGATCAGTTTCCGCTCGCGATCGCGGGTTCTCAACTCGAGACTAAACTCTTCTTCTTGCGTTGCGCGATCCGCTGGGTCGGGAAAGTTCGCCGCCTCATCTTGCATATGGTTGACGGTTCGATCGACCTCTTCCATCAACTCGTGACGCCACGCGCGCAAGATAGCTTTAAAGTGCTCGCGCTGGGCTTCATTCATGTACTCCTCACCCGGCTTTTCAACGTAGGGCGCAAGTCCATGTAGGCTGGCAGTGCCTTTGGTGTCAGTGGTCATTTTAACGGCCGCCGCAGTTGCTTTTGAGGACGTTCGTTTGGGGCTACTCGTTGCAGGCATAGTCATATCCATTAATGGCGTAAAACATATGTTTCTAAGCCCCGCGTTATAGAGATATTACTAACATTTATCAAGCAGAATTTACTAAAAATGACTAAAAGCCCTACTTTTTGCCGCCGTTTAGCCGCTTGTATCCGCGCGATTAGGGTGGCACAGTGCCTTATTATCGCTGTTTTTCGGCGTCGCTGCGAGTCTCCTAATCGAGGTACAGTAAAACCTTTGAAATATGCCGAACCACTAAAATATGGGACGTTGATCCGTCGCTACAAGCGATTTTTTGCCGATATCGAAACCGCCGATGGCGAAAGCTTGACGATACACTGCCCAAACACCGGTTCGATGAAAAATTGTCAGGTGGCGGGAAGCCGTTGTTGGTATTCGTTGACTAACAATCCGAAACGCAAATTGCCGGGTACATTGGAGCGGGTGACTACCCATTTTGGCAACCTCGCAGGAGTCAACACTGGCCTGCCGAACAAGCTAGTTCGCGAGGCCATCGAGGAAAATAGAATCGAACAATTTGCCGGATTTACCGAACTTCGATCGGAAGTCCGCTACGGCGAGGAAAATAGCCGCATCGACCTGCTGTTACAGGGGCCGCAGGGTGCTTGTTATATTGAAGTAAAGAGCGTCACGCTGGACATGGGCGACGGTTTGGCAGTGTTTCCCGATGCCGTCACCTCGAGGGGCACTAAACACCTGCGTGAGTTGATGGCGATGGCTGCCGCCGGGCACCGCGCGGTATTGTTTTTCTGCGTTCAGCTGAGTGCCGCTGAGCGGGTTGCCATCGCTAAAGATATAGATCCGGAGTATGCGGAAACGCTCGATTTAGCGATGCGTTCGGGGGTCGAAGTGATGGCCTGGCAATGCGAATTTACGCCGCACAGTAGCCGTCTTTTAAGGCCATTGCCGATGGCGCTTTGAAACAGCGGCCATCACCGAGCTAGTCAGGAGTTTAAAGAGGCCGGCTGTGGCGACTGCTGCCATTGGACGCTGTAATGACCAGTAGCGTAAACTGGGGTTTGAGAATTTTATCTAGCGGAGAACTCAGTGAGCCAACCACCCACTGCACAGATTGAGGCTGCGAAAGGCGATGAAGACATTGTTTTTGGCGCCACAGAAAGGCATTTGGTGTCGTGGCAGAATGTTTCGCAAAGGTCGTCCGATGCGCCCTGTTTTATCCATCGCGAGGTCGCACCGGCGCTCGCCCACTTGCGCAGTCGAGCAGCCGAACAGGGCTTTGATTTATGCGTGTGCAGCGGTTACCGATCGTTCCAGCGCCAGTCGGTGATTTGGAATGACAAACTTAGTGGCCGCCGTCCGCTGCTCGATAAGATGAGCCGTCCGCTGCAACTCGACGGGCTCTCCGATTGGGATCGAGTTGAGGCGGTGTTGCGATGGTCTGCCTTACCCGGCGCTTCTCGGCACCATTGGGGTACCGATATCGATGTTTACGACGCCGCAGCCATGCCACAGGGATACCGCCTGCAGTTGATTCCAAAGGAGACCGAAGCCGGCGGTGTCTTCGCGTCGATGCACGCCTGGCTCGATACCGAATTGGCGGCTGGGAGTGATTTTTATCGACCCTACGCGCAGGACCGTGGCGGGGTTTCGCCCGAGCGCTGGCATTTGAGCTATGCGCCCTTGGCACGCTATTATGCCGCGCAGCACAACCCCGAGGCACTGGCGCAGCGCCTACGAGATGCCAACATCAGCCAACTCGATACAGTGTTACAGCACTTGGATGTGATTTATCAGCGTTTTATCTGCAATCTCTAACGTCGCCAGTTCAGGCACCGCCCGTGCTCGATACCGATAGTCTTTGGCGAGTGATCTGCGAAGAGGCGCGCGAATTGCGCGCCGGTGAACCGGTGCTCGCTGATTTCTTTCAAACTCATATTTTGGATCACGAAGATTTCGGTGCCGCTTTGGTGCACCGGATAACATCATTGATCGCCAGCGAGGCACTCGCTGCAGACGGCATTGGCGATCTTTGTCGCTTAGCGCTGGACGATGATCGACACATCTTACGCAACGCGAGTATGGATTTGCAGGCGCATGTTGAACGCGACGCTGCCTGCGATCGACACGTGGTTGCACTGCTCTATTTCAAGGGCTTTCAGGCGTTACAATGTCAGCGCATTGCGCACTGGTTATGGTGTCGCGATCGCTGCACCATGGCGCTGTTGTTGCACAGCCAAATGGTCAGACGCTTTACCGTGGATATCCACCCAGGGGCGGTGATGGGCAGTGGTATTATGCTCGATCACGCGACCGGATTGGTGATCGGGGAGACCGCCGTGGTCGGCAATGATGTATCGATGCTGCACTCGGTGACGCTCGGCGGCAGCGGTGCGGCCGCCGGCGACAGACACCCCAAAATCGCCTCGGGGGTGCTGATCGCAGCGGGCGCGAAAATACTCGGTAATATTGACGTTGGTGAAGGGGCTAAAGTGGGTGCTGGCAGCTTGGTGCTCGAGTCGGTGCCGCCGCATGTTACGGTTGCCGGAGTACCGGCGACTGTGGTCGGGATACCTCGCGAGATATCGCCGGCGCTGGAGATGGATCAAGGTCTCGGGCATAAAAATGGCGATGCCTTGATGAACCCCAAAGCATGAAAACTTAATTGTGACAATCTAAGTGAGCGGCGCTGTTTCAGCGTTGGGCTCGTAGAGGCAGATATTTGCCAAGTGCTGTATCTGCTTTTCAAGCAACAATTGCCGCTCCTCTGTGAATGCTTGCAGCGCGTAGCAATCTTTGTCATAGGTGACGAAACGGGCGATGGTCGATAGTTGATCGCCGTCGTAGAGGGTGGTGTGCAGGACGATCATGCCATCGTGTAATTTTTCGCCGAGCTGGATGGATTGCTGTTTAAGTTGCCCCATCTGCTCGTGGTAACTAAAAATGGGCACCATGGCAACGTTGTCGCTGCACAGCGTCCAGGCGATTTCTAGATCGATACCCCGCTGATCAGACAGCCTCTCGAGTAGTTGCTGGAGTGAATACACCGCCATTAAACAGATCAATAGATGTTGTTTGGAACATTCAGTCGAGCGAATATAGAAATTAATCGTTCCCTCTGCGCCTTCGATGCGATGACCTCCATAGAGTTCAAGTGTGCGTAGCGTGCAGTAATCTAGGGTTTCAAATAGCCGTTCTAAATTGTCTCGGTTGAGTTGCGCGCTGAGGCGCTGACGGTTGATTAACTTGGCGCTGACCAAGGTGCAAAAATAGCCATTGCTGCTCTCGTTGTCGCCGTCTAGCGACAGCGCCAAAAGGGGTTCAAGGCGTTTTTCCAACGCATTTATTTCATCACCCAGCGTGGCGCTATTGCCGGGTAGGCGATTGACCAGCACTGCGATCCGTCGCGACAACTGCTCGCTATAACGGTAGCAGCCGTAGGTGACTAGGCCGGTAAATAGAACCCACAGCAGCAGCCAATAGTGAGTTGAACGTTGGTGAGTGGCGATGATCAGGCCGCGATCTACCGTGATCTCAACGCGTCCTCCCGGCGTTTCACGCACCTCAATCGGGCGGCTAAAAATCGCTAATTCAGACGGACTGCGATCGCTGCGTGCGCTCTGCGCCTTTAACTGATCGGTTTGGTCAAAAAAACTGGCGCTGTGTATCAGCGGGTCTTCGGTGGCCTTTTGCAACGCTACTTGAATGCTGATGGTGTCGTTATTGAGCGCTGCGCTGGGCACTTTGTCGAGGAGTCGATCGAGTGTTGCCGTGCTTTTAAACTGCAACGCATTGTTGGCGAGGTTGTCGCTGTGGTGCTTGAGGAGCAGCCAACTGAGGAGTCCAAACAGGACGCCAACAGACAGGACTAACGCAGGCAGTTTTTTTGCCATTGAGTGGTGGCGCATGATCGACGGTTCTTGTGCAGATTTATTTTGCGAAACATTCTATCCTATTCCCGTGGCTTTTATATAATAGCCCCCAATTTTTAACGAGTTCATGTCAGTGAAAGACATTATATTGATCAATGTGTTTGGCGCGGATCAGCCGGGTATTACCAGTCAGGTCACGCAGGTTTTGGCAAACTTTGATGCCAGCGTATTAGACATTGGTCAGGCGGTTATTCACGATCAGTTGAATTTGGGTATCCTAGCGGCGGTGCTAGATGCAGGCGTTACGGAGGCGGTAACCGAGGCCGTCAGCGAGCGCATAAAAAGACTCGATATGCGCGTTAAATTCTTCCCTATTTCGATTCAGCAGTACCGAGACTGGGTTGATCAGCAGGGCAAGAAACGCCATATTGTGACTCTTTTAGCGCGCAAGATCGAGGCGCGACATCTTGCTGCGGTGACCGAGATCACCGCTGATTTAGGCCTAAATATCGACAAGATCGTGCGCCTATCGGGGCGCGTGCCGTTGGGTGCCGATGAAACTCTGGGCCGTGCCTGCATCGAGTTCTCAGCTCGCGGCGAACCCCGAGATGCCGAATTATTGCGCACTTCGCTGCTCGAGTTGGCCGGTCTTTACAATATCGATATCGCTTACCAGCAGGATACTATCTACCGTCGAAGTCGGCAGTTAGTGGTGTTCGATATGGATTCGACACTGATCGATGCCGAGGTGATCGATGAACTTGCCCATGAAGCAGGAGTCGGTCAACAGGTGGCTGCGATCACCGAGGCGGCGATGCAGGGAGAGTTAGATTTTGAGCAGAGTTTTAGGCAGCGTCTGGCCCTGCTGGAAGGATTGCCGGTCGAGGTCTTGCAGTCGGTAGCAAAGCGTCTGAGACTGAATGAGGGTGCCGAGTATTTGATCAAACGGCTTAAACAACTCGGCTTTAAAACGGCGATTGTATCCGGTGGATTTATTTATTTTGCACGTTACCTGCAGTCTATCCTAGGCGTTGACTACGTCTATGCCAACGAACTCGACATCCATGATGGGCATGTTACGGGGCGCGTAAGTGGCACTATTATCGATGGGCAGATGAAGGCCCAGTTGCTCCGAGAATTGGCCCATCGCGAGGGCCTCCGGTTAGAACAGGTCATTGCGGTGGGCGATGGTGCCAACGATTTGCCGATGTTGCAGATTGCTGGTTTGGGTATCGCATTTCGAGCCAAGCCTTTAGTGGTGGCCTCGGCGCAGCAATCAATTTCCAATCTCGGTCTCGACGGCATTCTTTACTTGCTCGGTTACAGCGATCGCGCTATCGATGTGTTAGATGACTAGTGCGCCCGATGGGTCGCGGCGAATTCCTCGCGAAGGTGATTGCGTGGATGGAAAAATGGCCAACTTTTTGGGCGCTTCGGTTATTATAAACGCTTTCTATCGAGAGATGACGTAACTATGGCCAATTATTCCACCAATGAGTTCCGATCTGGGCTGAAAGTGATGCTCGAGAAAGAGCCCTGCTCTATATTGGAAAATGAATTTGTCAAACCCGGCAAGGGGCAGGCCTTTAGTCGCGTTAAGTTGCGCAATCTAAAAACCGGACGGGTATTAGAAAAAACCTTTAAGTCTGGCGAATCGCTGGAGGCTGCCGACGTGATGGATACCGATATGCAGTATCTCTATAACGATGGCGATTTTTGGTACTTTATGGAGCCAGAGACCTTTGAACAGCATCAGGCCGACGAAAAGGCAGTGGGCGAGGCCTCTCAATGGCTTCGGGAGCAGGATGTCTGCGTTGTCACTCTTTACAACGGCGCGCCACTCTCGGTAACGCCGCCGAATCACGTCGACCTAGAGATTTTAGAAACTGATCCTGGACTGCGCGGAGACACCGCCTCGGGCGGCACCAAGCCGGCAATTTTAAGTACTGGCGCGGTGATTAAAGTACCACTGTTTCTTGAACAAAATGAAGTTGTGCGCGTCGATACGCGCACTGGCGAGTACCTTGGCCGCGCCAAAGATTAAAGCTCGCGGCGTCGGTTGGATGCGCGTGCAGTCGATCGCCAGCGTGCTGGACTAAAGGCGATGGAGTGCGAATGGCGCGCAGCGATTGATCGGCCGACGCTTGAGTATCGCGCTCATGTCATGCAGACGATGCGTACCTTTTTGTCTTCGCGTGGGGTCTTAGAAGTCGATGTGCCTGCACTTGGCCGACACGCGGTGACCGACCCTCACATAGACAGTATCGCGACCGGCGGTTTTTCTACTGAGGGATTTTTGCAGAGCTCGCCGGAATTTTATATGAAGCGCCTACTGGCGTCGGGTAGTGGCGATATCTTTAGTTTGGGTAAAGCTTTTCGTGCAGGCGAGACCGGGCCCCGCCACAACGTTGAATTTACGCTATTGGAATGGTACCGCGTCGCCTGGGATGAACACCAGTTAATGGCCGAGTTGGCCGATTTAGTGACTCATCTTTGGCCTGAAGTGGGCAGTTTAACGCTCAGTTACGGCGAGGCCTTTGAGCAGCATTTACAGATCAATCCGCATACTGCGTCGCTGGCTCAATTGCGCCTTGCGGCAGTTGCGCAGGGTGCCGAGCGCTGGCATGACGAGTCCCGTGCCAACTGTCTTGATGTCCTGTTTAGCTTATGTGTCGAGCCGCTATTGCCCCGCGGGTTGGTCTTTCTCTACGATTATCCGGCCTGCCAGGCGGGGTTGTCGCAGTTGTATCAAAATCGCGAGGGCCAGCAGGTCAGCCGTCGTTTTGAGGTCTATTTAAACAATCTAGAACTGGCTAATGGTTACTTCGAGCTAACCGATGCCATCGAGCAACGTCGCCGGTTTGATGACGATTTGGCGGTTAGAATCGCTAGCGATAAACCGCCAGTCGCTCAGGACGAGCGCCTTTTGCAGGCGCTAGAGGCGGGGTTGCCGAGTTGTGCGGGCGTTGCGCTGGGCGTCGATCGATTGATTATGCAATTACTCGAACTTCCGACTATTGACTTGGCTATGCCATTCAACTGGGCTCGCCGTTGACCGCCTGTGATGGTCAGGCTGGCGCGGCCCGGGTGTGCCGTTATTGGCAATTAAAATAGTGGTTCATTGCCATCGCCGGTTCGTCACTTTGCGTATCGCCGACCACGCGAGCTGGCACGCCGGCGACGATGGCGTGTTTGGCGACCGGTTTTAAGACTACGCTTGAGGCCGCAACCATAGCGCCGCAGCCAACAGTGATGTTGCCGAGAATCTTGGCTCCTGGGCCTATCAGCACCCCATGGCCAATTTTAGGGTGACGGTCACCGCTTTCCTTGCCGGTGCCGCCGAGGGTCACAGATTGCATAATCGAGACCGCATCTTCGATCACCGCGGTCTCACCGATAACCAGTCCAGAGGCATGATCTAGCATGATGCCGCAACCTATTTTTGCAGCGGGGTGGATGTCGATGCCAAAGCGCAGAGAAATCTGCGACTGCAACAGCAGCGCCAGAGAACGACGTTCATGAAGCCACAGTCGGTGGGCCACGCGGTAGGCTTGTAGCGCGATAAAACCTTTGTAAAAGAGAAACACCGAGAGGCTCATTTTACAGGCTGAATCGCGCTCAAAGGTGGCGCAAATATCGGCGGCGGCGGCGTTAATAAAGGCTGAGTCGGTGTCGATGCCGCGCAGAATTTCAGCGATCAATGCCTCGCTAAGTAGGCCGCAGACGAGTTCACCAGACAGTCGATTGGTCAACGCGCTACCGAGGTCATCATGATCGAGAACGGCATTCTGCAGGTACTGTTTAAGTAGCGGTTCGCGAGCACTCTCACGCGCCGCCTGAGCGCTAATGTCACGCCATAGCGCCGTGGTTGCAATATTCGTCATAGGTATCATGGACACATTTTGCGGTACGGCTAGTAATTATTCCAGCCCGTTCTTGCAATACACCAAACGTCGACCTGTCGCGCGCCAGCCGCGAGCAGAGAATGGGTCATAGACGCGGCGGTTGCGCCGGTGGTGACAACGTCGTCGAGTATGGCGATGCGCGCTTGATCGAGCGGTATTGGGCAGTTAAACGCATCGGCGACGGCGCGCTTACGGTTGATTTTAGACTGTCGGCGTTGCGGGGGCGCACGGCCAGTGCGGCGACAGATATCGCAGCGCAACTGTATTTCCGGTAACGCCTCAGTTAGGTGGCGACCGAGCAGTTCGCATTGGTTAAAACCGCGGCGAAGCTGCTTTGACCAGTGCAGTGGCACGGGCACCAATAGATCGGGTAGGCGTCGTCGGTAAGCCCGGTAAAATACTCTGGCACACTGCAACGCGAGTTGGCGAGTGACCGGCGCGTAGGCATCGCGTTTTATGTCGCCGATTAAATAATTCATCGGCGGGCGGTAGTGAAGAGCGGCGATGCAGCGCTGATAAGGCGGCGGTACGGTCGCACAGGCGATGCATAACTGGCCATTTTCAAGCGGTAGGGCGCAGCGTTGGCAGCTATTATGCATCCATGGCAGAGCGTCGCTGCAGGCGGCGCAGATCGCACCGTGCGAGGGTTCTAACGAACCTCTACAGAGGCTGCATGAACCCGATGAAATATTCTTGAATAAGCGCTTGAGCCAAGTTGCCTGCGCGCGCATGGCGGTTGCCTCACAATATCACCTGTTGCGTCTGGTATTTTGTCGCTTCGAGGTCGCGCCTTTCGGTGCCGAGCGCATTTTGCTTTGCGGCTATATCGACGGGAGTGCTGGGTGGCCCGATCGTGGTGACCGGTGGCTAGCTCACTTTGAGCGTCGGATCGGACAGGTCGTCGTGCTCGTCGAGTTCCGCTTGATCGTCAATCGAATCGGTTAATCCATAGGCCTCGCTCAGAAC
>CALGJN010000231.1:0-10223 GCA_937920185.1 uncultured Cellvibrionales bacterium
TTGGTAGTCTGAATATTCGGCGGTCATTTTTGTCGGTGCGGCTTGGATGCCATTACCAAAGGTTTGCAACTGCTCGCGGGTGATTTGACGCTGGTTGGTGGACTGATAAAAGAGGTTGACGCCACCGCGATCAAACCATGCGTTGGGCTGCTCAAAATCATAACTTAGGGAAAATCGATCGCGCTCTATTTTATCTACGCCGAGCGATTCTGAGGTGTTGACTATGGTGCGGCCAAAGCTCGTGCCGACGTCAGACTGGAAATCCCAGTCGCCTTGGGAACGCTGCACATCGAGCGTCAGCGTCAGGTCAGAATCCTCAGTCAGCGCGTACTTAATTTTCGAAAACGCGCTGGTGCGATCAGCCGACATTGGATCGGGCTGCAAGGTCGCATCGTCGTGCAGATTAGTTTCATTTAAATCGTGCTGGGTTACCTGAAAAAGCCAGTCAAACTTGTCCCCGGTCATGGCGGTCACGAGTCCAGCCTTGACCCGCTCGGACGCCGATTCGTAGAGGGTCGTTACCGATGCGAAAAAGTTGCCGTCTTGAACCAGGTCACTGGGGTCTTTGGTCACGTAGGAGACAACTCCGGCGAGGCCATCGGAACCATAGAGTGCGGAGCTCGGCCCCTTGAGTATTTCCACGCGCTTGAGCAGATCCATATCGACCACGTCGCGGCCATAGCCGGTATAAGCGTCGGCTACGCGAACACCATCGACCAAAATATTGACCCGCTTGCCGCCCAATCCACGAATCGCGATGCCATCGTTATAGCTGCGACCATAGGCTTGGCGACGATTGACAGAGATTCCAACAGATGTGGCGAGTAGCTCTGACAGGTCGTTGACCATGCGCGCGTCGATGTTGTCGCTCGAAATAGACACCACGGAACCGACCACCTCGCTCATCGGCACTGGGAAGCGCGAGGAGACGACCACGATTTCTTCCATTTGCACCTGCTCACCCGACTTGGCTGATGGGTCTGCGCTGGCGATGGCAGAGACGAGGGCAATCGATAACCCAAATAACGTTGATGGCCCAAAAGGGGTGCCTCGGGTTGGCGACGGGGTTGAAGGCTTGTGAGAATAGATTATGGGCATAACAGGTGCTCCTTAAGCGTTAACTGAGAGTAATTCTGTAGCGAAAAAAGTAGCGCATGCGCGGAGGCTTTGCGCCGAGCCCCAAGATCTGTGGGGTTCGGCTAGGCGGGTAAAAGCGGCACTACCGATATTCACGAATGATAATCATTATGATTTAGATTATCAAGCGCAACATTAATTAAAGTAACATGAGGCGATGATTCAAAGTATTTTGGGCTCTGCGCTTGGTTTGTTTAGGGGTGCGCTTTAAGCTGCGTCAAGCGAGGTGATTAAAAGTGCATAGAACAATCGAAACAGCTGCGGATGTGGCGGAAGGCATGGCATGGCTGGCAAACCGAGAACCGCGTTTTGCCAGCGCCTATGCCGCTACCGGGCCACTGCCGTTGCGTAATAAAGCCGATGGCTTTGGCTCGTTGTTAAACGCCATTGTCAGTCAGCAACTCAGCGTGGCGTCGGCAGCGGCAATTTGGAAACGCCTACAGTTGGCTGATCTCGTTGACGCGCAGAGTATTGCTACGGCCGATGATGGTGTACTGCGCGCTGCCGGATTGAGTCGTCAAAAAATTCGCTACGCCCGCGCTCTGGCAGATTCGGGGATCGATTTTGTCGGGCTTCGCGAGTGCGACGACGAGCAGGTGGTCGCTCAGTTGACCGGCGTTTCGGGAATTGGTGTTTGGACGGCACAAATCTATGCGCTGTTTAGCCTGTCGCGTGCGGATATTTTTGCCCCCGGCGATCTGGCGCTGCAGCAATCAGCGCGCAGTCTGTTCACGTTGTCCGAGCGCCCTAGTGAGGCTGCCTTGCGCGCCATGGCTGAGGCGTGGTCGCCGTGGCGATCGGTTGCGGCGCGCTTGCTGTGGTCTTATTATCACGTCATCAAAGACCGCGAGGGCATTGCATAACGCGAGTCTATGTCCAATCGGTGGTCGTCATATGCCGCTCCGTATTGACCGGCCTGGCGTGACCACGCAGGTGACGATCGTCGTGGCGTCAGTGCCCCGTTAACCAACGCCGAAAAGCAATCAATGGAAGCCGTTGAGCTATGCAAAAAATGCCGCCAAAAATATTGGTCACCCGAAAGTTGCCGTCAGCGGTGGAAGCGCGATTGTTAGAGCGTTATGAGGTGCGATTAAACCCCGATGATAGGCCTCTCAACAGGGCACAACTGAGCGCAGCAATGGTGCGTTATGATGCGCTGGTATCGACCGTTAGCGATGCGCTGGATGCCTCGATATTGCAGGCTCCGCAACCGCGTGTGCGGATGATCGCCAACGTCGGCGTCGGTTTTAGCAACATCGATATGAAAGCGGCAGGGCGCGCAAATATCAACGTGTCCAACACACCCGACGTACTGACTGAGGCAACCGCGGATATTGCCCTGCTACTGATTTTGGCGTCTACGCGGCGCACGTCGGCGGCGGAAAAAAAACTTCGCCAAGGCGATTGGCGTGGCTTTTCAGTCGTCGATGATCTCGGCAGTAGCGTACAGGGAAAAATCCTCGGCATTATCGGCATGGGACGGATTGGTCGCGCTACGGCTCGCCGCGCGCATTTTGGCTTGGGTATGCAGGTCATCTTTTATAACCGCACGCGGCTTGCTGATCCCGCTGAAGTGCTTGGTTTTACGGCGCGCCAGGTCGACGGCATCGACGCCTTGATGGCGACGTCCGACGTGGTTTCTGTGCACGTGCCCGGCGGCGGGGCGGGGCCGTTGATTAGCGCACGACATATTGCACAGATGAAACCGAGTGGCTATTTGATAAATACCGCTCGGGGTGACAGTATCGACCAAAAAGCACTAGTCGCAGCCCTCGTCGAAGGGCGTATTGCCGGTGCTGGGTTGGATGTTTACGCTGATGAACCGAAGGTGCCAGACGCGCTACTGCAACTTGACAACGTGACCTTGCTGCCGCATATGGGCTCCGCCACGGCGGAAGTGCGGGTTGCTATGGGCATGTTGGCGGTGGACAACCTCGATGGGTTTTTTGATGGTTCGGGCTTAGTCAATCAGGTGTTTTAGGCGCCTGCGGCGCTGGATCCAACGCGGTGAAACCACCATTTTTATATGGCACCGTTACTGGTCGTATAGTGATACAGAGAGTTAAATAGTTAGATAGTTAGATAGTTAGATAGTTAGATAGTTAGATAGTTAGATAGTTAGATAGTTAGATAGTTAGATAGTTAGATAGGCCTACCAAGGGCTGCATAGACAGGGATTTGTCAACCATTTAACCGGCTACGGCACCGCTTTATGCCTTGCGCTGACGCAACCCCCGCTGTGCACCGCCGGCGCGCACGAGTACATGGAGTGGTCAGCCAGCGCTTAACAATAGTCGAGCAGAGGCACCGAAAGACGCATCGACCCGCAGCCTAACTCCAGAGTTTCTCCCACCAATTTTCGCTTTCGGTCTCGCCATTGGGTGGCGTTTCCGTTGGCTCTGGGCGAGTTTCTGGCGGCGTAATGGGCTCGGCCATTTGGCCATTTTTGGCCATGGCTTCGCGTATGTCGGTGATGTCCCAACCGGTCAGATTTGCCAGCGTGGTTGCCTCGCGATAAAAGCGTGGCCCGAGCGTCTTCTGGTATTCGGTCGCCTCATGACAGACTGCCTTACCCCGCCACGGGTGGCGTAAAATATAACGACCTTGAAAATTTTTGCTATTGCCAGTGATTTGCAGTTTTAAATCTTCGGGAAAATTTTTCTGGTCATAACGTAAATGTAACCGCGTGACGTAGGCGCTGACCGCTGGCGACCCGCGCCCTGTGGGACGCATACCTGATTTGGCGCTGCCCGGCGCTGGCAACCACATAACGCCCAACGCCCTGAGATCTTCGGGTGAGAGAGGGTCGGCGGCGCAGGGGTCGCACCAGGCCATGTTCCAGGCGTACTCGAGAAAGATCGCTCGGTTGTTTTCTTTTTTCACTTGAGTCTCAAACATGGCGTGGTAAAAATCGCCAAAGTCCTTTTTAACATACACCGGAATATCCACGTTAGAGGGCAGCTTGCGGGTGCGGTAATTAGTCGCTTCGACGCGTCCGCTGCGGGTAAGTGCAAAGACAAACATCTCCTGACTGTGTTTGGCGTTGACCGTACCGAGGCGAATGGGCAGCATAAACTTGCTCGACTCGAAAGCAATTTGTATCGGCCGCAATTGGTGCACGCCGAGCTTGAGCTTTTCGCTCATATTGACCTTGGCGATAAAAAACTTCATGTCTTGCTTGAGGTAACTGCCAACCACTTCGCTGGCCTTGGACGGCACTTTATAGCCATTTTCTGCCAGCCAAGTGAGCAGGCCATCGGATTCTTCGGCCGATAAAATCAAGATATCATACTCACCAACGGTGTATTCAGCCTCGATGGTGACGCCCAGTGCGCGATTCCGCGCTTTGCTTTTCGGTATCGGTGACACGTTCATATCTAGGCTAAGCATGACTCGTTCTTGGCGCATGTTGCAGGGGTCGGCATCGTGATACTCTACCAGTCGGGGTGCTGTATAGGCGTCGAGGTGATCTATGAGACGGTGCTCGGCGACGTTGATTTGCCGTTCTTTTAGAACAGTTGGCACGGGTACGATCAGGGCGAAATCGCGCGCCTCGCCTTGGTAATCGCTGGCCATGGTGATAACGCTGCGATTGCCGTCACGCACAAACACCACCTTAGATGAATTGTTGTATAGCGATGTGTCGGCCTTGGCTACATAGAAACCACAGAATGCCAGGGCGGTTTGGTTTTGGCTCAATAGGGCTGCGCTGAGCAGCAATTTAAATAGTCTATGCATGGTTACGTCCTTGTGTGATCGTCCTGTAAAGGGTGTTGCCAGTAAAATATTGGCGCCGAATACAGTCGGTTGAGTAGCGGCACCAGAGCGCAAACCAGCGCCAGTGCATAAAATTGGCCGGCGCTTTGGTGTAGTTCAAATTTAAACCAATAGGCAGTCAGCGCTATGGCCGCGGCGTATAGCGCACGAGCGGTGGTGTGTGCCGGGGTAGTTTTGGGGTCGGTGATCATAAAAAATGCAAATAGCAGCAGGGCGCCGTCTTGCAGTTGGTGTATCGCGATGGGCCAAGGATCACCGAGATAGAGCGCGCGGCTAAAAATTAGCCCAGCGTAGCACGTCATAAAATATCCCGCGGTGTCGAGGCGCGCCGACTTCACCGTGACCACCATACCGAGCCCGGCGAACAGAATCATCAGTAGCAGGTCGTGTCCCCATTGGCCGGGCGATACCCAGGCATGTTGTGACCCTAACAGTAGGATCACAATAGCGATATTGGTCGGGTTGAAAAAATGCCGGCCGCGATGGGTGATCAACTGCTTGCTAGAGATTGCTAAAATCGCCGCTACAGCGCAGAGCGCCAGACTGTTGGTGCGGAGCAACAAACACAGCGATAGCCCAGTGATGGCAGCGCTCTGCCATCCGCAATCGCGCCAATTGAGCGCTTGAGAAGCGTCCGTATTGTGTCTAAAAAGGACCCAGCCCAACTGACAAGCGAGACTGCAACCGAGGTAAACGCAGATGTCGGCGATCCCAATCGACAGATAGTTACGCTGTAACCCCCAAGTTAAGAATCCGCATAAAAATAGCAGTTGCCAGTGTCTAGGATCGGTGACGGAGCGTCGAGGATCGTCTCGGCCGTGTTGCGTTAGCGGTTTTAAAGCCGCGTAGTTAGCTATCGGGGGCGTTTCGCTACGCGCTGCTATGCGGTCGCGTGCACGCCGGTGCACGCTCATCGATTCTCGCTCTGCGAGCAGTAAAAATTATCGCTCATACCATCCCTGTAATCTGCGCAATCGCCTAGAGGATTAGACTCATGCGCAGGGCAAAGGCTCTCTTGCTTCTCTGCATAAAGAACCGCCAATAAGGCTAGCGACGGGCTAGCCTATCGCTAACTCTATAATGCCACCAATGAGCAATGATTGTCTGCTTTAGCCGCGTTTATTTATCCGCTTTTTGTCTTCAAGCCGCGGGGCGCTGTGAAGAAAATACCGCCGTGATCGCATCATTAGATGCTTTGCTCGGCAGTGAAGTATGATTTTCTGACGAGTAGACCTGACTTTTCCATTGCAGGTTTGCTAGTGCTGATTTTTTCAGTATGGGGAAGTTTATTAAACAAAACTCGAAGTTCAGGCTGGTTATCAATGCTTAGAAATAAAGATCGTTGTGCGGCTGGGTCTGCGGTGTTAATGAATTTAGCTGTGTTGTTGATTAATTTTTGATCCTTGCCATCTTCGTGAAACCAGTCTGCCATCGACATCTAACCGTGCAAAATATCTACATCGTGCAACACCGTATCGAGTACAACAAAAGCCAGACCCAAATGCCCCGACCGTGCCTGAACATTATTGGTTCTATAGGTGTTGTCAACAGCGGTAATAACTTCAGTTTTTATGAATTTGAGGAATTTATCAGATCCGCCACCGTTATACGCCCTGGATAAATCGCGATCGCGATCAGTATTTTTAATAGCGACAATTAATAGTTCGGGTATTTTGTCGGCAAATCCGCTCAACCAACTGACGGTGCCAGTGCTATGCGAAAAATGTACATCACCATCTAAGGCATAAAGCACGGGGTATGACCGTTTATTTGCGCGCTGATAACTTTTTGGCAAGGACATTAACCGACGTCTTGTTTCATCCACTTCGCTGGAATAGAGGGTCACCGCCTGACCGATAGTGATCGGGGTAGACTGGTTTATCGCCTCTTTCGCATTGACCGCAGCGATAGGCAGCAGTAACAAAAAGAAACAACAAATTCTAGTGACGGTGAACATAGCCACTCTGACCGCAGTTACATTGAGCTTAGTTACATTGAACTTAGTTAGAGTAAACATAGTTACTATGCAAATAGTTAGAATAAAAATAGCCAGAGTACAAATAGCTGCGGCAAGCATAGCCCCGATCCTGTTACTTTTAACGTTTAACCAAACAACCCGTAGAAAATATTTTTTCGGTTACAGAACTTTGCGCGAAACGCTGGGTGAAACGGTTTAAGTACCCTGCGCCATCTGTTAGCATCGCGACGCGCCGCGGCGCTCTTGATGCCTCTCGAGATATGATTGATTGTAAACTGCAACCGACGACATTTTCGTCCTCAACATTTGACGCTTAGGGAGTGTCCCTTGGATTGTAAGACTCGCAGTACAACCGCACATGCTCATCGATCGTGAACAACCTTTCGGGACGTTGGAAGTTAGGTTTTCTGCTGGCCCTGACCGCCGCCGTTATGTGGGGGCTGATACCGATCGCACTGAAGGGCATGTTGACGCTACTCGACCCAATTACAATGACATTTTTTCGCCTGTCGCTGGCCGCGGCGATTCTGACGCCGTTGTTGGTGGCGACCCGGCAACTCCCTAATCGGGCCAAGTATCTATCGCCAAAATTGGCTCTGCGTTTGCTCGGTACCGGCGTATTGGTGGCTGGAAATTATGGCTTGTTTTGTTTTGGGCTTGAAAAAACCACACCCGAAGCGGCTGAAGTCATGATCCAAATTGCACCGATGCTGTTACTACTGGCTGGGCTGTGGATTTTTAAGGAGCCGTTTTCAACCGCTCAATGGTGTGGCTTTGGCTGTTTTGTGTTCGGTCTAATCCTATTTTTTAATCACCATCTGGTGGATCTATTTATTGCCTTTAATGCCTACGGCGTCGGTCTCTTGATGGTGGCGATGTCCGGCCTGTGTTGGGCCGGGTACGGCATATCGCAAAAACTGCTATTGCGCGAGTTCAATCCCCAAGAGACCATGCTGGCGTTTTACTGGATTGGCGCGCTGCTGATGGTGCCATTTTGCGATTTTTCGCCGCTGGCAGATTTTGACCTTTGGCAGTCGGCGCTGTTGCTGTCGTGCGGTGTGATCACCTTGGTGGCTTATGGCAGTTTTGCCGAGTCATTGCTGCACATAGAAGCGTCCAGAGCCAGCGCGCTGATCGCCCTCAGTCCGCTGTTAACGGTTGCGATCATGCAATTTATACCAGTATGGGGGCTGCCCGCTGAACCGCTCGGTTGGCTGTCGTTACTCGGCGCACTGATGGTGGTGGTGGGTTCGATGACCACAGCGATCGCCACCAAGGCAGCATAAAACCTGAGTTTTGGCGGCGAATTGCGGGTTTAAAGTTCACCGAGTCTGAATAGGGCATTGGCTCAAAGGTCCTCGGCTAACAGCCGGCTTGCCGGATAAAACGCGCATCAGTCATATCGGCTATACTTAAAAACCATCTCACCAGAAACGGATTTTTGGTATTGCCGATGACCGACTTCTCTGTCGTAAATGTTTGCTCTTACGCACCCCACCTGAATGCGCTTCTCTGGGCTACAGCTCCGCTTGTTGCTGTTTACGTTTGCGCAACGGGCTTGGGGCGAAGTGTAAATATGCCGCATCAGCGAGATGTAGCATGAAGCAGTTGTTGGCTATTTTACTGGTGTTTTTGACCCTGTTGGCGCCGCCTGGTGCCGGTGACATCAGCCCGGTGCTCGCCGACGAAAACATCACCATGCGGGTCGATAGCTTTGTCGCCGTCAAACAAAGCACCGCGACCGCGCGTATCGCCGATGCCTACCCGATCACCATGGGTTTGAAGTTTGAAGAAATTCAATGTTATCGCGATCTAGGTTTTGTTAGCGGTTGGTATATCTACGACAAATACCAGAAAAAAATCCCGGTTATCGGTCAGTATCACCACGGCTTTTTTCAACTGTTTAAATTTGCACCGAAACGCCACGCACGCCTGATGCGCGCGTTGCACGACAAAACCTTAAAGCTAGAAGAATTTGAAAACCTTCAAGACTATCTGGAATGGTTTGAAGTCATCCACCCTTGGACCGCTCCGGATGGTCTCGTCACGGCTCGGGAGGGATCTTGGAGGAGCGCAGATAAACGGCTATCGATCACTGCATTTGAGTGGCGAGGGATGTTCGAGCCGCAAAACAATTTTCAATTAGTGATAGAGAACGCTGCGCGCGAATTGCAGCGACTGGATCTTTTGGACGCGGTGGGACAGGCCGGAGAATACCGTGTAACCAGTGGTAATTTTGCCTGTGCCAGTCTGATGTTGGCGGTTAACCAGATAGCCCGCACAGCCATGGGATGGAATGTTTTGATCGATTTTTCGAGAACATCGCGGCGTTGTGCTGGCGATAACAGCGGCTATTTTGCGCTGCAATTGGATCACAATTACCAAGTGATCAACAGCAAGGGCTACGTCACCTATTTATGCGATAAGCGCGGAAATTTTCTTGACCGAGGTTATGCGGGGGATCGGGGGCAGAGGTATACGGTGGTAGAAGGCCACCATGAAACGCCCGATGATCGCAGAGTGATCGGCGCATTTTTCATAAAAGATGCTACCGTCAGCGTCGAGACCCCGTGGCCAGATATGGCACCCTAAATGGCGCGCAGAGCGCCGAGATTTGTTCGGCAATCTATACCCTCTATCGGCCGGCCGGCCGGCTGAAAGGATATATTTGTGACGGGCAATACTGCGTTCAAGCGGATGTTGGTGCTTGCAAATGGGCTTTTACCTGTACCGGTGGGTTTAATTAATGTTCCTTGAGAAAAGTAGTTAGTAGCAAAGGTCTGGGAAAAATGTGTCACCCAAACCCTAGGCTCGAAAGGGCTGATTCTAGACCCTAGGATGAGATGCTATTGACTGCCCTTATTGACCGGCTTTATTTGAGCGAGTACGCCTTAATGATGAAGTTATCTTTGAGCATGTCGATATCGATAATAGCCAGATTTTGGCTACCATCGCTAATTTGAACTACCTGCCGTATCTTGACTATCGAGCCTTCGCGGGTTCAAACGCCGCGAAACGCGCCAGCCGCAACGGTATCTTTATCGACCGCACCCCGCCCTTGACCGGTAACAAAGCCGCCCATGCGATTGGCGTTATAGGTCAGGTTGTAGGTCACATACACGGTGCCACAGACGCCTATTTTCCCTTTGGCACTGATTGTCGTTACGTCATTGCCTAAATCAACGTTGGTCACCGTCATAACCGCGTCGGCCTGGCGCTTCCCTAATATTAGTTTGGTTGCATGATCATCGCCAACGGCGGCATGAGATAAAGCGAGTAACATCATCGGTATTCACAGTCTCTTTATGGTTATCTCCAAAGGCCGAATGAG
>CALGJN010000232.1:0-10218 GCA_937920185.1 uncultured Cellvibrionales bacterium
CGACCAGTCGCTCGAGAAGTGGCGATGGCGTCCAATGTTCTTTACCGTGCAGTTCCGCGAATTCATTGATTCGGTCCAATGCTCGCTTGAGGCCGATGGTATTCTCGGCCCAGTACATCGGGCCACCCCGCCAAGCTGGGAAACCGTAACCATTGAGGTAGACGATATCGATATCCGACGCCCGATAGGCCATTCCCTCATCCAAAACATTGCAACCGATGTTAAACATTGAAAGAAAACAACGTTCGACAATTTCTTCGTCGCTGATCTGGCGTTGCTCGATAGCAAATTTTTCGGCCGCTTGCACGATCAGCTTTTGGGTAATCGGCGAGGGAATCGGTGTGCGGTTGCCCGGCTCATAATCATACACACCGCCACCGGTTTTCTGTCCACAGCGCCCCAACTCTACCAGTTGATCATAAACATAGGATGCGCGAGCTTCACCATCGCTCAAATTAAGACTTTGCCGCATAGAGTAACCGATGTCGAGACCCGCCAAGTCCCCCATCGCGATCACCCCCATGGGCATTCCAAAGTTGTATAAAACACCATCAATTTGCTCGGGCGCCGCGCCTTCGAGAATCAGCATATTGGCCTCGTGCCCGTAACCTCGAAGCATGCGGTTGCCAATAAAGCCAAAGCAAACACCCGCCACCGCGCCAACCTTTTTGATCCGCTTACCAAGCTTTAACGCGGTCGCCAAAACTTCGGGCGCGGTTTTTTCTGCGCGGACAATTTCGAGCATCCGCATGATGTTGGCCGGTGAGAAAAAGTGCATGCCCAGCATACGCTCTGGTCTATCGACCACCGTCGCGATTTCATCAATATCCAAATAAGAGGTATTGCTGGCCAGAATCGTATCTGGTCTAACCGTATCGCTAAGGTTTTTAAACACCTCTTTTTTAACATCCATATTCTCAAATACGGCTTCGATGACCAGATCTTTATCCGCCAGGTCGCTGTACTGGGTGGTGCCTGACAACAGCGCCATACGCTCTTCTACCTGTTCCGCCGTAATGCGGCCCTTTTTTGCGGAGGCTTCGTAGTTGTTACGAATAATACCAAGCCCTTTATCCAATGCCTCTTGGCTCATCTCTAAAAGAGTCACCGGAATGCCAACATTGACAAAGTTCATAGCGATCCCGCCGCCCATTGTGCCGGCACCGATCATGCCCACAGCATCGACAGCGGAAAGTTCAACATCTTTGGCAAGCCCTGGAACCTTGGTCGCCTCCCGCTCGGCAAAAAAGACGTATTGCAACGCCTTTGATTGCGGGTCTGCGACGCACTCCATTATCATCTTGCGCTCAAAAGCCAACCCTTCGGCAAAGGGCAGATTAACCGCCGCTTGAACAGCTTTAATAGCACGCTCCGGCGCGTTCATACCACGCGTTTTACGCGCAATTGACGTGCGAAATGCGTCGAAATAGTGTTCATCAAAGGCACCCGCATCGATGGTCATATGCTGGATTTTTCTCAACGGCGCGTTTTCGGCGACCAGTTCTGCGGCATAAGCAACGGCTTGGTCAACTACATCACCCTCGACAAGGCGATCGATAGCGCCCGCACGATGCGCCACCGACGCGGGCACCGGATCACCGCTGGTTATGGTCTTCAGCGCAAAATCAACGCCAGCCAACCTCGGCAGTCGCTGCGTACCCTGTGCACCGGGGATGATGCCAAGTTTAACTTCCGGCAGGCCGATTTTTGTGCTGGGCAGCGCAACCCGGTAGTCACAGCCCAGTGCAACTTCTAAACCACCACCAAATGCGGTCCCAAAGAGAGCAGCAACGATAATTTTGGGGCTGGCACTGACGGCATCGATGACCTCGCTCAATGACGGTGGTTTCGGTGCGCTGCCGAATTCAGTAATATCGGCGCCAGCCATAAAAGTACGCCCGCGACAGGCCAACACCAACGCCTTGATATCATCGTCAGACGCTGCCTGCTCAACCGCTGACACAAGCCCCGTGCGAACCGCTTGAGAGATCGCATTGACCGGTGGATGATCGATCCAAATAATCCCAATTGATCCACGTTTTTCTATTTCGCCCTGCATAAATTTTCTCCGAAACGCCGCTATAAAAAGACAAGGGTGAGGCTTTTGTTAGTCCCCCGCAAGCATTAACTGTCTGCCTAGCCATTAAGTTCGCCGACATCAGCGCAAAGCCCCTTTTGTGTAGCTCAAAAAGCCGAGCACAACGACTCAACACCATCGCGCGGACGGCCCGTAATTGCACTAGAAATGCCCTTGCAACCGAACAACTGAACCCTGACCAGCGCCCCTGTTGACGCCTACCGAGTCAGCCATAGCCGGATGCCCGCGCGGTGTCAAAGGGCTCACAAAACCGCTGCGGCGAGTTTAAAAATATTTTTTATAGTAATCTTGGAACTGCTGGAATTGCTCTTGAGTGAGCAGCGATCCGAGCTGTTGCTGTTGCTCTGAAGTCAGATCTATGGGCATGGTCGATTGCATCTGGGGAACGATTTCGAGAATGCTGTCTGCAGCGCTGCTGGCATCACTGGTGGGCGGCGATCTAAACAGTTTGCCTATTTCGGATACTTGGTAGTCGTCGAGATTGTCGATCCCCTTCAGTATCAGCGCTTGCTGCATTTGCTGCTCGAAGTCTTGCATTTCACGGCGTTTGGCGGCTTCGTCGCTACGGTAGCTGTCGAGTTGTTCGGGGGTCAGTATGTCGGTGAGTTGCTGAGTATAATCGCGGTTGATGGCGTCGGTGCGTTGGCGTATTTTTTCAGCCAGCGCCGCCATCTCCTCGCGGGTTTGCGGTTGCTGCGAGGACGGGTCAAAAAAATCCATACCGACATCGGCTTGGCTATCGATCAACGCCGACAACGCTGCCGACTGCGCAGGGCTCAAATCGAGCAATTGATCGAGGCGCTGCAACAACATCTCACCCTGAGATCCGATCAACAGACTATCCATAAAAGGAAGGGCTGTGGTCATCCCAGGAAAAGCGCGGATTGGTGTCTGTGGCGGCACACCTCGACTCGCGCCAGGTTGCAATGGGTGATCTTCCAGTTGCGCTTTAAGCGTTGACACCTGCGCCAACAGACGTCGATTTTGCGTCGTAAGATCGGTTAATTTGCCGTTGATAGACGCAATTTGTGGCGTGTTTGACGCGTCATCTGGAACGCTCGAATGCAACAGATACCAGAGCGGAATGGCCGCGCCCAACACTGCGGCGACAAGGGCGATAAGAGCAGCTAAATAACGACTTTTGTGCGTGTTGTTCATGTGACCTTCTCCTTGGTCTGGGGTGCGAGTGCTGACGTTGCCGTTAACTTGCGTTCGCCGCTGTGCGTTTAGCCATCCTCCATAGGCAATGCGCCAGCGTTTCAGTACCCTTAAATTAGCCAACAGGATACGCCGTCGCTAACCTTTCTAGACGCGCATAGATCAGACAAACCGGAGCGGCTTTGGTTCCCTATCTTTTGGCTCTCTATTATTTAGCTCATAATGCATGGGCTCTATACTACCGATCTTAGGCCAAAGTGTTACAGAGATTGCAAAAGATGCCATTCCCTGCGATAGCTGCCCGCCTCGGGGGATACGCCGGTCAGCGGCACGGCGCACTTTGCGTTGGCATGGGCCAACCGCTTTCTATAACCCGTCGATCGCTCACCGCGCGTATTGCCGTCGCGAACCGATCGCAGCGCACCCTTTGCTGTCCGATAAAACGCCACCAATGCTATTGCGCGGCCTTATTCGCCGGGATTTTCGGCAAAACACGCCAGCGAGCGGTCGACAGGCGCCCAGTCAGCAGCGGCAGACAGCCAGTAGTTGGCCATTGGATTTAACGCCGACGGGTCGTCGAGGGTGGCACACTTGACGAAGCGCGCGCCCGGCACCATCTCGGCGTCGGTAAACAGTTGCGAGCCACAGGTTGGGCAAAAGTGGCGCGTAACGGTTCTATCGGCGGCACTTTGTAAACTGTAGGTGCGCGTTTCACCGCTCACGCGCAGAGTGTCGGTCATGGTCACGGTGGTCATTGGGCTACCAGTGGCGCGCTGGCAATCGCGACAGTAACAACTGCCGCCCTCGAGTGTCTGCGCGTCAAACGCGTAGCGTATCTGCCCGCAGAGACAGCCGCCTGTATATGTCGTCATGTGGACTCTCCTATTGATTGACCATGTGCATTTTAACCACCAGTGCCCGAGCCTTAGCGAAATGACTCGGTGTAGTTTTCGCCACTAGCGCAAGCACAAATGCGACTGAGCCGAGTCAGCGAGTAACCCGTTTGCTCGCGCCAGTCGTTAAAGCGCGCCTGCACTTTTGTCAGGTCTGACTTGCTGGTTGGGTAGTCGGCGATTTCCAAACCGCTCTGCCGCAGGCAGGTCACCACATCACTACTGAGATTAAAGCTATCGCAGCCCAGATAGCGCAACATCCGCGGGCCGCTGCGCCCTCCCAACCGACAGCCATGCTTTTTAAGGTGCTGGCAGAGACCGACAAAATCCTCTTTCGGCCACTGTTCAACAAAGGCCGCGAAACTACCGTGCGCTGCGGTCATGTCCATGATGTAGGCGGCATTTTGCGGCACGCTGATGACTTTCTGGCGATTCCGAACGATGCGCTCATCGCGTGCGATATCGTCCAATTGATCGGGGCTCAGCAAGACCATTTTGAAGGGT
Source organism: uncultured Cellvibrionales bacterium (assembly GCA_937920185.1). Classification (GTDB taxonomy): domain Bacteria; phylum Pseudomonadota; class Gammaproteobacteria; order Pseudomonadales; family Porticoccaceae; genus TMED48. The sequence continues at coordinate 4,654 of CALGJN010000232.1, forward strand.
TCGAAATCAAAAAAAACGCGTTCAAAATCGGGCCATTTTTTGCGGATTACCCGCCAGACAAATCCAGCTTGAAAGACGCACAGCGTCATGGTGGATAGCACGCGGTGGTCGGGAACCTGCAAAAATTCGCTGCGTGGCAGCGGTTCGCGAATCCACTCTTCAAGCTTTTCTTCGCCGCCTTTGCGAAACAGGGCGTGCGATAAGATTGGGGCAAAATCGGTCATGCGGGGTCTCTTGCTGCGCTGCGGCGTCATCGCCAAAAGCCTAGTTTAGCTCCATCCATGATCGAGTGGTAGCTATCCGCGCTCGAGCCTCGCGACAATCCGTTGCGCGTTGGTCGGCAAGCGCTGATAGCGATGGGGCGCGTCGGCGCGGCGCAGCACAGTAATCGCCTAACATAGCGGGAAAAACGTCTGTTAATCACCGCGTAATAAGAGTGGTCTAGCGCGGTTAACATTGAGCCAATATCGCCGTCCATAAGCGCCTCCTAGATAAGCGCCTCCTAGATAAACGCCTCCTAGCTAAGTGGCTCATAAATAAACGCCGCGTAAATAAGCGCCAGATAAAAACTGTAGCATCACGCTAATTTCAACCGCCCCGTACAAAATCCTGCTACAAAAAACCATGCGCTGCCGCGCGTTTCGTGCCACTTTATAAGCACCGCTGCGTTTATGAATGAGTCCACACCGAGACTTTATCGGCCCAGCGAGCCATCAAGCTGCCAGATACGCGCTGAAATTGACCCGGATAGCTCGCCATCGCTACAATTAACCGTGACCTATGGGCCAGCGCGAGGCCATCTAACATAATTTCAATCGAAAGGGATTCGACCGAAATGAACTCTGACAAACCAAGCAGCCAAAATCTCGAGCGCGATCAGCACCCAGCGGTATTGTTGTACCTATTTAAACGCGATTTTGTCGATGCTGGTAAGCGCTATTTTTGCCCGCACTGCCTGCGTGTAGAAGGGCTAATGGCGCTATTCCCCGAAATTCGTCACGCCATCGAGGTGCGCTATGTCGCTTTTGCCAAACCACGCGGCCAGTTGGCCGAGTGGGTCGGCGAAGATCAGCAGAGCTGCCCACAGTTGATTTTTGTCGACCGCGACGACTCGCTATCCGCCACCTACAGTCAGCGCGCACCCACCGGAACTCTGCACATCACCCGCACCAACGATATTCTTAGCTATCTGATCGAGCGTTTTAAACTGCCGCAGATACACCCCTAAACCGCGCGTCGTCAGGCGCAGTAATACTCAGCATGTCGGCAATGGGTGCTGCGCGGCTTGCAGGCGTATCGGCCGCTTATGGTTAGCGCTAACGGCGCGGCGTTTAAACCCTGCGAGATGCTATCCACCCCCGCGCATCGCGCAGCCTATCGAGCGAATCGTTACGCGCTGGCATCTACGCTTAAAAATTCCTGTTTGACTGTGTTTAAATAGCCGTTGACGCCTTGTGCTTTAAAAGTATCACCCGAGCATGCCGGCAACCGCGGTTGAATAACCCACAACAATAAAAAAGGTATAACCAGCATGAAAGCAGCAATTTTCGCGGGGCCAGGGCAGCCCTTAAAAGTTGTCGAACAGCCGATGCCAGAGATCGATGACCAGCAGATGCTGGTGCGAGTGAGTTACTGTGGTATCTGCGGCACAGATATTCACGTCACCCGCGAGGGTCCGTTTATGGTGCCGCCGAATACCGTGCTTGGGCATGAGTTTTCTGGGCGTATTGCAGCCCTCGGAGCGGCCGTCGAAGACGGTCATTTTGCCGTCGGTGACCGCGTAGTGTCGCTCCCCTACATCGGCAAACAGCTCATCGGCTTTGGCGAAAACCCCGGCGGCTATGGCGAATACATTCGCGTTGGGTATGACCTAGTATTGAAGATACCCGACGCCATTAGCGATCGCGATGCCGCGCTGGTCGAACCCTTTGCGGTCGGTTTGCATGCGGTCGAAAAAGCCGGCTCAGTGGGGCAAAAAAACGTGCTGATTATTGGTGCCGGCCCCATCGGTTTGGCCTGTGCAATCTGGTGCCGCCTGCGCGGTGCTCGGCAGGTGTTGATCAGCGAGCGAGTTCCAGCGCGCGCGGCGATGGCCGTCGCGATGGGATTTCAAACCCTGGACGCCGACGGCGATGTCGGTGCCGATTTTACCGCGACGGCTGGGGCCTGCGTCGACATTCAGTTTGAGTGCGTCGGAGCGCCCGGCATGTTGCAGGCCTGCATCGAGCGCGCGTCGACCGGCGGACTGATTATCGGCGTCGGCGTCTGCGATCAACCCGATCAAATCGAACCGCTCGGCGCGGTGCTCAAAGAGCTGTGTATTCAGTGGGTGTTGGCGTATCAGTTGAGCGACTTTGCCAAAACCCTCGACGCTATGCTGGCCGGAGAACTAGACCACGCGGCGTTGATTACCGACGTGGTAGCGCTCGAGCAATTACCCGCCGCGTTTGAGGCGCTGCGCGAGCCTATCGACCAGTGCAAGGTGCTGGTGGATCTGCGCGGAGACTAAATTTATACCTCGTTCATCGGCACGCAGAGCCAGTCGGTGAGTGCGGTGGCGCTTACCAGGCGCCGCCCGACAACGTTGCAATCTGCGCACGCTATCAACCGCCGTCCGGCGCAGTTCGTTGGCCCATGGCGAGCGCGCGGCGAGGACGGATGGACCCCCGCCCTATTCGGCTGACCGGTCGTTTCGCCATTCACCAACTGTGCTGGTGTTCCTCGACAAAGCGTTGCAGCGCCACCAGTGCCTTGGGCATACTCGCCTCACCAAAGCCAATGCGAAAATAATCGCGGTAAGCGTCAGCGTGCGCCGGATCGCTAAAAACGTAGGCGGGTTTGATCGAAATACCGGCATCGGCAAGCGCTTTGCCGAGCGCTGCAGACGACATCGGGCCGCTAAATTTAACGTAGCCAACCGCCCCCGCGGTAGGCCGAAGCCACTGAAAAAATTTGGAATAACGCTGAAAAAACTCGTCCAGCAAGTGTAAATTGTGCGCGATAATGGCAAGGTTTTTTTTCAAAATAGCATCGCTGGCGCGCAGCGTCATGATCGCCTGTAACTCGCTGGCGCGTCCGGGGCAGGCGCTACCAAAATACTGCACGTCGATACACGCTTGCCGGAGCGCGGTGTCTTGCAGCGCCAGCCAACCAATGGTCACGCCGCAGGCACCCCAAGGTTTTGACAGGGTGCATAAGCTGATGCCGCGAGGGTAAGCATCGGCCATCGCTGGCAGGCGGGTGCGCGGATCGTGCTCGAGGAGGCGGTAGGCCTCGTCCGACAATAGATGCAGATTGTGGCGCTCGGCCAGCGCGATCAAGTCCCCCTGAAGTCGCCGGCTCATGAGACTGCCCGCCGGGTTGAACGGCTCGTTGATCACCAGATAACGAGTATTGCTGCGCATCGCCGCTTCAACCTCGTCGGGTTGGATTTGCCAACCGTTTTCGGCTTGCAGCGGGATAGTCGTGACATCGGCTCCAGCGAACAGCGGCGCCTGTTGCACCGACTGATAACCGGGGGTAAAGACGATGGCGTGATCGGCGCGGGTCAACAGCGCAAAGGCGCAAGTCTGCAGGGCCACTTGGCCACCGCAAAATACCAAAATATTGTCCGCGCCGATGGCGTCACCATAGAGGCCGGCAATCGTTTGACGGAGATCTAAACTACCACCATTGGCGGTGTATTCTAAGCCGTGGTGATCAAACGCATCGACCAGCGCGTGATCGCCGCGCGCGCGCGTCAGTTCGACCAGTTCGGGCATCGACAGCGGCTCGGTATAAGAATTTGAAAAACTCAGCGGTAGACCACCGGTGATGGTTTTATGCTGTTTTGACCAAGGCACTTTAAACGACATCGAGTGTTCTCCACATAGCGGTCGTGCGCTATCTATATTGAGGTTTTAAGCGGGGCAAAAAAGACCTATTGAAAGAGATAATTTTGCTCTTCCAGCCGTTGCAACAGCGCCTGACCCTCTGCCTGAGAGATTAAAATATAGCTGCTGTTGTCTGGGTATATTTTGGCCTCGTTCGACGACATTACAATGCTGGTAACGAGGCGCATGGCAACCAACTCGAAAAGCACCGCCAACTCCTCATCGGCGAGCGCAAATTCAGCGCAATAACCGTCGATGACCGCGCTGGCGGCGGTGCCTATATCGGTCTCGCCGAGCAGTAGGTAGGCCAGCGCAATCGCCAACTCGTTGACCTGAGTACTGTGCATCATCTCGCCGAAGTCGATCAACCCATGCATGCGCTGCGGGTGATCGCGGTCAATGATAAAGTTGTGCTGGTTGGCATCGCCGTGAATCACCGCCTTGCGCAGCCCACGCAAACGCGGCGCTACGCGGGTTTGGTAGTGCTCAAACAAACGACCAATGCGCTCGCGGGTGGCGTTATCGTCGATATCTTCGAGGTGCGCTCTGCAACCGATGACGTTGTCGAGATCCCACAGATAACCCGCCCGGTGACTGGCGGGATGGCTAAAATCTTGCAAACTCTGGGATAGCTGGCCGAGAAAACGCCCGGCATCGCGGTACAGCGGGAGCGATTTTTCACCGCCAGAGTAGACCACTCCGTCGACATAGCTCAGCAGATAGACGTTAAAGCCATCGATTTCGGTCAGGGTGTTACCACTATAAGTGGTCATCGGCACAGGAAAGGTCAACTGCGGTGCCCTTTGCTGAAGTTGCAGCATCGCCTGATGTTGCAACTTCAGCAGTTCGCTGGGCCATCGGCGGTTGGCAATTTTGAACACGTAGCGGCGATCGACGGCGGTGATTAGCGCATTTTGATCCTCAAACGACACCAGCGGCGTGATACTGCCCTCGATGCCATAGAGCGCGCTGGCGTGTTTCGCCACGGCCTCGGTGTCAAAACTGGGAACTTCGCTGATCATCTATTCATTTCCTTTAACATTAGCTGTTGATTCCCTTAGATATCATGGTTAACCGCTTAGTATGCTGCGCCCGAAAACAGTCCCACTCTCAGCCTAGCGACGGTTAAGTTCTGCCTCATGGCTAGTGAGTCTCGGCTTAAGGGCTAGTGAGTCTCGGCCTAATGGCTAGTGAGTGTCTGCATAAGCTCGGTGAGCGGCGCGGCGCGATACCGCTAGTATAGATCACCGCTCTGAATTTTGTGGTTAATAGGTCAAGATGTTGTTCCCCGTGTTTAGGTGCGTTTACAATTACTCAAAGCAGATGATGCGATGCTTAACTGGAATCTAAAACGTCACAACCGCGCGCAGGTGCCAGCAAGATATCTCATCCTATCCCGAGGGCCGGTGCACCTTAAAACACCTCAATCGAGAACGAATGTCGTGACCCTGGCGGCACGCTTGAGTAAACTAGATCCAATGCACAGTTATATTGTAAAAATCTTGAAATTTAGTCTATTGGGCCTGTTGACGCTCTCCATCGATGCATTCGCGCAGGCTTCCTACCAGCCGCTGCCGTACGCCGACATGAACCCGCTGACCATGCACTACGGCAGTCCGCGCTCGACCACTGCGGCGCCGCTCGAGCGCGGCCAATGGCAGTGGCAGTGGGGTTTGGATGTTGGCAACACAGT
>CALGJN010000233.1:0-10210 GCA_937920185.1 uncultured Cellvibrionales bacterium
ACTGTCTGTTTGACTGTCTGTTTGACTGTCTGTTTGACTGTCTGTTTGACTGTCTATTTGATCGTCTATTTTATGCCTATATTCCATCTAAAATAATACCCTAACAAACCTTAAAGTGTAAATTCGATCTACTTAATTCAACCGCCTCCAGTGGCGACGCGCGTGGTAGCCACTAAACCATTGCGACCGGCAACGTCTCGGAGCCTAGCGACCTACAATACGGAGTTGTACTTGTCTAATCAACTAATGGATTGATTCCTCCAAGAATGGGTGTGATAAAAAAATCTGCCGCCCGCCCGGCCTCTTTAAGCGCCTTGCGCAATCGCAACTGAGGCTCCGCGATCGGCTCATCGGTGAGTATAAATGTGCCCCAATGCATCGCAAATGCCCTGCCAGCCCCAACATCCTCGGCAATCTGCAGTGCTTCATCGGGGTCGACGTGCGAGGCGGCCATAAACCAGCGTGGTGCATAGGCACCAATCGGAATAAAAGCATAGTCTGGCGCGCCCAGTCGCTGGCGGATTTCGCTAAAATCCGACGAATAACCGGTGTCGCCAGCATGGTACAAGGTGCGTTCTGGCGCGGCCATATACCAGCCACCCCAGAGGCTACGATTACGATCTAACAGACCTCTAGCCGACCAGTGGTGGGCCGGCGTGAAGGTAAAGACGGTGCGTTCAACCCGCCGACTCTGCCACCAATCATACTCCTCCACCCGTTCAATACCGGCGGATTTCAGCAGCGCAAGATCCCCCTTTGGCACCAAGAACAGCGCCCTTGGGTGATTCTCCTGCAGCGCCAACAAGCTTGGAATATCCAGATGGTCATAATGATTATGACTCACCAGCACCACGTCAATTGGCGGCAGCGAGGTCAGCGCAATCGCTGGATCGACCATCCGCTCGGGCCCTGCCCAAGAGACCGGCGACGCACGACGAGAAAAAATTGGATCGGTAATAATCGTCAGATCGCCATTGTTGAGCAAATAGGTGGCATGACCAATCCATACCGCATATTGGGTACTCTGGCCGCTCAAACCTTTCCAATCATCAGATCTCGGCAATTCAATCGGCACTGGTTGCTGGCGGCCCACACGCCACTGCAACAAATCCACCAGCGATTTATTGATCGCTTGACCATCGCTATTGGTGAATCGATCGCCACCCGCACAAGCGATAAGCCATTGACTGAGCGCAATCCAAAGTATCGTTTGAATGATGGAACGTGCCACAAAATAGCCTTTCAACAATAGTGAGCCATAAGAATGCAAGGGCGCTCAAACCACCAACTAACACGCCAGGCAGCCAACACCACCAGCGCGCTTTGCTCGCGTCGTTCACCGACTGTCACTGCGCGCATGCGTCGCAGAATGAAGCAATCCACGCGATGAACAAAAGGTCATCAGGCGTTCAGTTGGCGCATCCAATTCGGATCGTCAAATTAACCGTTTTTTGAATATTTGTCCATGCTCATCGACTACAATAGCCTGACACAGCAGTCTGGCTAATTTCGAAAAACCGTCAATAACTACTCTGTGGAGATTTGGCCAAACCGCCTACCCATCGATCGGGCTATTGATTGATCGACCTATTCACAACAACTCAATATAGGACACTGACATGTCTCAATTTAACAACGTAGCGGTCGACATCGCAGCCAACGTCTATTTCGACGGCGGCGTCATCAGCCGCTCGGTCCACTTCGCCGATGGTAGCCATAAGACGCTGGGCGTCGCACTGCCCGGTGAATACCAATTCACTACCGCAGTCGAGGAGTTGATGGAATTTTCGTCCGGTGAGGTTGAGGTTTTATTACCCGCAGAATCGGCGTGGCAAACTATCACCGCTGGCATGTCGTTTTCGGTGCCTGCTGGAGCGACCTTTCACTTGCGAGTTCACAGCATCAGCGATTATTGCTGCTCCTACGCGCGCTCATAACCGCCAGGTTGCAGTAATGGTAAATGCTCGAGGTGATAAGGGTATCGACACGCAAGTTCATCGAGATGAGCCATTACTGCGAGTCAAATAGGCTCGGCATTCGAGATTCTGTTCTCAATAGCGCCGATGAGGCGCGCTTGGCATTGATGCTGTGGCGAATAAAAACCACAATAAAGACCACCGTCATCAACACCACAATCGTCGGGGCTGGTGCGCTGTCGATATAAAAACTCAGATAAACCCCGGCGAATGAGGTCGATAGGGAAATGCTCACCGATGCGATCACCATCGATTGGAATTTTTCGGTGAGCAGATGCGCCGTCGCTCCCGGCGTGATCAACATCGCTATCACCAAGATCATACCGACGGCCTTTAGCGCACCCACAATGGTCAACGACAAAAGTGACAAAAGGCCGTAATGCAACATCACCACCGGCAGGCCAATGGCCTTTGCATGCTGATGATCAAACACGAAGGCCAACAGGTCGCGGCCTTTTAATACCAACGCCGTGACCACCAGTAGGGTGATCGCGCCAGCCTCGGTAACATCTCGCCAACTCAGTCCAAGCACGTCACCAAACAGCACGTGGTCGAGGTGCACCGCAGATTCTATTTTGGTCATCAGCACTAGACCCAAAGCGAACATACTGGAAAAAACCACCCCCATGATGGTGTCCTCTTTAAGCCGACTGTTTTCTTTCAGAAAGCCGGTCGATAGGGCGCATAGCATACCCGCAGCAAACGCACCGATGGCGTAGGGGAACCCCACCACGTAAGCAATCACCACCCCCGGCAACACCGAGTGCGAAATCGCATCGCCCATCAGTGACCAGCCCTTTAAGACCAAAAAACAAGACAACACCGCGGTCGGAACAGCGACCAGAAGAACGATGTAAAACGCCTGTTGCATAAAGGTGTAGGTAAAGGGTTCCAAAAATGGGTTTAGCCAATCGGTCATATTCATCTAATCAGTCCGGCCGGTTCTGCTGGGTTACCAGCAGCGGACAAAGGTCATAGGCCAAATCAATATTCTTGCGAATGTTTGCGCGCTTTCGCGCTGCCAAATAGCCGTGCTTGGGCGCCAGTAAAAACACTAAGATAAAAATTATAGCTTGCAGTACGACGATAATGCCTCCGGTCGCGCCATCGATAAAAAAGCTCAGATAAGCGCCCAAAAACGAAGTGCCAGTGCCGATCACCATGCTCAACACCACCACCTTGCCGAATCGATCGGCGAGTAAATACGCAGTAGCGCCCGGCGTCACCACCAGAGCGATCACCAAAAACGCGCCCACCGTTTGTAGCGCCGCCACCGTCGATGCGCTGAGTAACGCGAAAAAAATGATTTTTAAGCGGTGGGGGTTTAAACCAATACTTCGGGCGTGGTTTTCATCGAAAAAGACCACCAACAGATCGCGCCACTTAGTCGCCAACACCAGCAGTGACACAACGCTAATAATCAATAATTGCAGTGAATCTGCCGGCGTGATGGCCAAAATATTACCCAGCACTATAGTCTGGATATTGACCGAAGCCGGCGATATCGAGACCATAAATAGCCCGAGGCCAAAAAAGGAACTAAAGATCAATCCGATAATCGCGTCTTCTTTTAATTTAGAGCGACGACTCAGAAACAACATGGTACTGGCGGCCAATCCCCCAGCGAAGAAAGCCCCCAACGCAAATGGCAAACCAAGCATATAGGCGCCCGCAACCCCCGGAACAATCGAGTGCGACAGCGCATCGCCGATCAGCGACCATCCCTTGAGCATCAGATAGGCGCTCAAAAAGCCACAGACCCCACCGACCAGCGAACTGATAACCATGGCGTTGACCATGTAACGATATTCAAAGGGCGTCGTCCAATCCACTATTTTGCCTATTCCGCCCGTGTTTGGGCCGATGAATCATCATCACCGTAAAGCACAACGGGGCGTTCGTCGTCAGATAGCACCGTTACCTGGCGCCGATCATCATCATCGTGAAGTTGTTTTCCAGTAAGGACAAAGCGACGAAGTACGCCACCAAATGCTCGCTGTAAGTTTTCCTGAGTGAATACCTCGCGGGTCTCGCCCGACGCCAACACCGTTCGGTCAATCAACACCGCTCGATCGCAAAACTCCGGCACACTGCCCAGATTGTGCGTCGACACCAATATCACCTTGCCCTCGTCGCGCAGATCTCGCAATAGCGCCATGATCTGTTCCTCGGTCTTGACATCAACTCCGGTAAAGGGTTCGTCGAGTAGCACCACCTGACTCTCCTGAGCCAGCGCACGAGCCAGAAATACACGTTTTTTCTGGCCTCCAGATAGCTCGCCAATCTGTCGGTAGCGCAATTCTTTCAGACCGACACGCTCGAGCGCGATGGAGACTTTTTGTCGGTCAATTTGGCGCGCCATGCGCAGCATGTTCATATGACCATAACGCCCCATCATCACGACGTCTTCAACCAGCACCGGAAAATCCCAATCGATCTCTTCGGACTGGGGCACGTAGGCCACACGGTTACTTTTTAGCGCCTGAGAAACAGACAGGCCAAGGATTTCCACCGATCCCTTAGCCAGCGTGACAAACCCCATAATGGATTTAAACAGCGTCGATTTACCGCTGCCATTGACCCCAACTAGCGCGGTAATCGAACCCACCGGCAGCGTAAAACTGGCATTGTGCAGCGCAGTGTGACCATTTTTATAGGTCACCGTAATATCGTTGATAACGAGTCCGGTCACTGTTCCAGGCCCGCGGCGATAGTGCTCAAAGTAGTGGTCAAGAGATCTATGTAAGTCGGCACTGGCCCATCGACTGCGCTCAAGGAATCGACGTAGAGTACCCCAGAGTAGCGCGCGCCAGTCTCTCTTGCCACTTGCTGCGCTGGTTTAGCCGACACCGTGCTCTCGCTAAACACACTCGCTATACGATGCTTGCGGACGCTGTCTATGACCTTGCGAACCTGCTGCGGCGTGCCCTGCCCATCGGCGTTGATCGGCCACAGATAGAGTTCTTTTAAATCGTAGTCGCGCGCCAGATAACTAAACGCACCCTCGCTGGTCACCAGCCAACGACGTTGTTCCGCGATATTTGCGATTCTCTCCCTAAACGGTTCGACTGCCGCCAGTACCTCGCCGGCGTAGCGTGCGGCATTGGTATTGTAGGTATCCGCGTTAACGCTGTCGTAACGCACCAGCGCGCGTCGGATATTGTCGATGTAAATTAGCGCATTGGGTGCCGACATCCAGGCATGCGGGTTTGGCTTACCCGAGTAAGGCCCCTCGGAGATGCCCATCGGCTGAATGGTATCGGTCACCACCACCCGCGGTAAATCGCGCAAATTTTGAAAAAATTTATCGAACCACAACTCCAGATTTAAGCCATTGTAGAGTATCAGTTGGGCGCCCTGCCCGCGTCGAATATCGCCCGGCGTGGTTTGATAGTTATGAATTTCAGCATCGGGTTTAGTAATCGACTCAACCACCGCGGCATCGCCAGCGACGTTGCGCGCCATATCAGCGATCACCGTGAACGTGGTCAGTACCTTGAATTTTTTATGGGTGACTTTTTCAGCTTCTACAGCACCATCTTGTTCAGCAAAAACACCACCACAGCAAAACGCAAACAGGCATACAGCCAATCGCGCCCACTGAGCTAAACCGCACATATTAATCCTTATTGGGTATTCCGTTGACGTGGCGGAGATTATTTCCAGACTGCATGTATTCATGCAAAGACTAGGCTCTCAGACCACCGTAAGATCAATCAAATAGTATACAACAAAGGACTCGCCAGCTACCAGTTGTCGGAGGTAAAAAACCGCCGTCAAATCTCGTCCATTTTTGCATCAATTAGCCTGCCCAGTATATTTTTTGTCGCACCACTCAACGAAAATAGCGCCACGCGAATCGCAAGTTAAATGACCAGCCCCACCTGCACCTGCTGGAGTTTGTCGAGCGCAGAGCGCTGCAGCGGGAGGTGGCGGCGCTTGCAAAGCGCCGCAAGGGTGATCTGGGCGTTGAAAAAAACCCCAGCAGTGTGCAAATTCAGGGCGGTTTAAAAGCCTTTTTCAACGGCACCTCGGCAAAGTTTAAAACGCCTCTGGCGTTTGGCGGCACGCCGTTTTATCGCCAAATCTGGGAGGCCTTGCGTGGCATTCCCCGAGGCACAACGCGCAGCTATACCGAGCTCGCCAAAACCATTAGCCGACCGACCGCGATGCGCGCCGTGGCCCGAGCCAACGGCGCCAACCCACTTGCCCTAGTGGTTCCCTGCCACCGTGTGACCGGCGCCGACGGTTCGCTGACCGGATATGGCGGCGGTTTATGGCGCAAACAACGGCTACTGGAAATTGAACGCCTCAACCGCCCACCTAAACCAGCGACAGCTCCTTAATTCTTTAACATCTTAGATTAAAGTGTCCGCATCATAGCGCCGGCACGCTTTGCCCTTGAGGAGTCGGTTAATTCGCCGCATCCGCTTGCAGTTGGTTGTGTGCCCACTGCGATGCGAAGGCAAAACTCAGGGCAAAGATGTTTGCCACGCTGGCAAACACGATGAATTTTTGCATGGTAACCTGAGTGACCATCGCCTCTTCGCTCTCCATCGCATTGGTTGCCGACAGTTGAAAGATCACGTAGCCGACCACAGCGCAGAGATACATTAGGGTCACCAGAGCGTATTTTTTTTCGATTGGGCTACGCAAGATCACGATTAGATACAGTAGCGTCGCCGGTACCATCAACCGAAAGGCATTCAACGCGAAAAATAAATGTGGATCGATGTGGAGATCCCTCGGCGTCAACCCAACGCTGGCAAAGAACAGCGTTCCAATCAGGAAAAAAATTGAACCGACCCAGGCCAGGCGAAAGTTGATGGCGTCGGCGCGGAACAGTCGCGGTACGAACAGAAAACTGACGCCCACGCCAATGAACAAAAACAGACCGCCGTTAAAGAAAAACGCCGAAAAAAAATTTAACGCTCCGGAGTGCGCGGTATAACCGCCGAGGTCGCTGAAAAAGTTGTGCGTGAAAGAGTAGCCTATCTGATCGGGGTTGTGAATGTTGCCACCCGGGTAGCAGAGCATGGCGATCGTCACCGCCACCACAAAGGCAATCGCCACCGCGCGCAGTACGCTAACCGTCCAAAAGTACCGCCAGAAATCATCCGCTGACACCGCGCTCACACCACCTTGGTCAGGGATCATTGGCTTCGACGTTAACATACTCGCTATCGATCCACCGCGGCAGCGGTCATGGTATGAGTAAAGGTCTCGGCGCAGGCAAAAATCATACTCTTGCGCTCTGGGTTCAACTTGCTTAAGGCGCGCGGCATGATCGACAAGCGCGGATTGCTCTTAAAGAATTCGAGGTTGTCTTGCATAAACCGCCAATACAAACCATCGACAACATCGCACCATGGTCCCTTCTTATAATTGCTCATTTTGAGCAGGTAGTTGGAGCCGCACAGATACGGCTTGGTGGCAAACAGTCCACCATCGGCAAAGCTTCCCATGCCATACACGTTCGGCACCATCACCCAGTCGGAGGAGTCGACAAACATCTCCATAAACCAGCGGTAGATTTCATCCGGATGAATCCTCGACAGGGTCATCAAATTGGCTATCACCATCAAACGCGGAATATGGTGGGTATAGCCGTCGTCGCGACAGGCGATGATCGCATCGTCCAGCGGCGGAATTCCGGTGGTACCCAAATACCAGTGATCGGTTAGGCGATTCTCGTGGCCCCAAAAATTTGACCGCGCCTGCGTATCTCCGTGAGAATGGTAAACGCCGCGAATAAATTCACGCCAACCAATAATTTGCCGGATAAACCCCTCCACCGAATTGATCGGTACCGCCTGTTCGTCGGCGTAGGCGAGCGCTCGGTCAACCACTTCGCGCGGGGTCAACAGGCCCATGTTCATCAACGGGCTCAGGGCGCTGTGAAATAAAAACTGATCGCCGCTGTGCATAGCGTCTTCGTAGGGCCCAAACTGAACAAATTTCACCGCTAAAAAGTGCTCCAGCCACGCCAGTGCCTGCCCGCGCGTAGTCGGCATCCATAGGTTTTCCATCGACCCCGGATGATCCGCGAATTGCTGCTCAATCTGAACTTTTAGAGCGTCATTAGTGCTCTCGGTTGGCGGCGGAAGGGTTGGCAAAATGATGTCTTTGGGCAGTTTTTTGCGGTTGTCTTCGTCAAACGACCACCTACCTCCGAGGGGTTTACCGTCACCGTCCAAAAGAATCGCTAAATCGGTGCGCATCAATTGGTAAAAACTCGCCATCCGCAGGGACTTTTTGCCCTCGGCGAAGGCGGCAAATTTATCCCGCGAACAGAGAAACATCGGACTGCTGTGCTGCTGATGCAGGTACTCTCCGGCGGCCAAAAATTGGCCGATTTTATCGGCAAAAAAGTGGTCTTCGATCTCAAAGTACGCGACCCGATTGATGTTTTCTGCGGCTAGAACACTGGCCAACTTAGCGGTGTAGTCATGGGTAAAATCGTCGTCGTCGATGGATCGATAAAAGACCTGATAGCCAAGCGTCCTGAGCTCATCGCGGTAGGCGCGCATAGCGGTAAAGAACATTAGAATCTTTAGCTTGTGATGTCGATGTTCGCGGCATAGGCCCAGATCTTCGGCCATAAATACTCGTCGACACCCAGTTTTTAATAGCTCGTCCGGCGGGAACAGTTGGTTGCCTAAAATGAGCAGTAAAGTCTGATCGCTGGTTTTCTCTATCAAGGAAATTCTCTATGCTAAGTAGTTTTTGCGGTATCGTTATTGGCCCGCTTTGGGAGTCTATGGTGACGTACTGCAATCGGTATTACCATCGTCAGTCACAACCATATGTCTGTATTTACGCTTTATAGTAGTCATTTTGATCAAATCACCGCCCAAAGCAGTCGAGCAGGAACCCTCCGCTCAGCGAATCATGCCCAAAGTCCCAAACAGCAGTACTGCGCCAGCAACGCGATCATTGGTCGCACGGTTGCTGACCACAGCGTGCGCAGCTAAAAATCGCCATGGCATCGCTATCGCCAAGGAAATGCACCTCTGCCCCAATCCCGACCCCGACCCCGACACCAGAGGTCGATGCAACGCAATAACTTGCTCCGACAATGCCGCACAGGGCAATCTAAAGCAGATGTGCCTCCCGCAATGTCACTCGCCTAAAATTTCAGCAGCCATTTTATGCCGAAATTTTTACCCGGCAAAGGGACTTCGTCCTTCACAAACGAGGCATGATTCCGCGATGTCTCGTCGAGCAAGTTATTGCCAAAAACCACAATCGACATATTTACTTGAGCGTTTAAAGCCACAGACTTGCGGACGTTAAAATCCAACATACTGTAGCCATCGGTGGCAGTTTCATTTAACCCTAGATCGGATTGTCGCTCGACATCCTTCCACGACAAGAGCGCTTTAAGCGTTTCGTCTTGATAGCTTATGGTGTAGATATTTCTCTCGGGCACCATTCGCGGTACGTAACCACCATCGGCAAATTCTGCAGAGACCGAATCGCGACCAAAAGACATCGATAGCTCACCGCTTTTTAGCTGAAAAACCTTACCGAATTCCAATTCATACCCGTCGAAGTCGGCATCGGCTTGCATATAATTTGCCAATATCAAACCACCGTGATCCTCACCCGCATGCTGATCGTGCTCTTCGCCGCTCTCGTCCATCAGGTAGACGTAGTTGTGCAGATCATTTTTAAACAGCGTTAACGAGCCAAACAAGCCATCACTTTCATAGCTCAACCGTAGATCGATATTTTTCGATTTTTCAGTTTTCAATTGATCGTTGCCGACCTCAAATCTGCCGGTTGCCAGATGCGGTCCATGCATAAACATCTCTACCACCGATGGCGCCCGCTCTACTTGCGCATAACCCAGAGTCAGCTCAAGCGTCTCGCTGATATCTTTACCCAGGCTAAAAGCAAAACTGAGGTTATTCCTGTCTTGATCAACCTGCTCGACCTCGCCCGCGCGCTCGTCTTCATACTCATCTTCGTGCTCGTCTTCGTGCTCGTCTTCGTGATTAATAGAGCCCTGCCGGTTGATGTGATCGTATCTGATGCCGAAATCGACATGTAAAAGATCAAGGTCTTTACTCACAAAATAACCAAAAGTCAGTTCTTCACTCGCGGCTGGATTCATAAATATTTCGCTGCCGATAATCGATACCTCTTCTGCAACAAAATTCACCACCACTTTCTGGGCCAGTGACTCATTGGTAAAGTCAAAGATTGCGCCGTATTCTTTTGCTATATTT
>CALGJN010000234.1:0-22851 GCA_937920185.1 uncultured Cellvibrionales bacterium
AAAAAGTCCAAGCTAAAGCGCTCGATGAGGCGAGAAAAGAACAACACAAAGCCGACAAAAAAGCCGCTAAGCGAAATGCCACCGACGATATCGCGCGGCGGCGTGTCTACGTCCTCAATTTTGACGGCAATGTCAGCGCCTCCGCCGTCGAGCATTTGCGCGAGGAGATAACCGCTGTGTTATCTCAGGCGACCGAGTCCGACGAAGTGGTACTGAAGTTGGAAAGTGCTGGAGGGATGGTACATAGCTATGGTCTCGCCGCCAGCCAACTGGATCGGCTGCGTAAGAAAAAAATCCCACTCACGGTTTGTGTCGATAAAGTTGCTGCCAGTGGTGGTTACATGATGGCCTGCGTAGCCGATCGTATATTGGCGGCGCCCTTTGCGGTGCTGGGCTCCATCGGCGTGATCGCGCAGTTACCTAATTTCAACCGGGTGTTAAAGAAAAACCAGATCGACTTTGAACTATTGACCGCTGGTGAGTATAAACGCACTCTGACGGTGTTTGGCGAAAATACCGCGGCGGGCAGAGAGAAATTTGTTCAGGAACTGGAGGAAACCCACCAGTTATTCAAAGATTACGTCACCGAGCGCAGGCCTGCGGTGGACGTAGTTCAGGTCGCTACTGGAGAGGTTTGGTACGGCAGTCGGGCATTAGAGGTGTCATTGGTAGACGACCTACAGACCAGCGATGAGTATTTAGTCGAGTGTGTGGGCAGTGCTGACGTATTCGAAATTAACTATGTTTTAAAGAAATCGTTAGCTGAACGCTTCGGTATTGCGGCTGAAACCAGCGTCGATAGACTATTGTTAAAATGGTGGCAGCGGTTGACGCGCGCTAGCCACAAATTACTCTGATCACGACCCGCCAGCGTTGCGCGCATTAATCGCGGCGGAGCTTTTCGTTGGTGGCAATCGGGGTGGGGAAGTTGAATACCACCAGGTAGCTAGAAATCAGGAAGGTCAGTATCGCCGCCCCTTGTATAAGGTGGGATGCAATGTTGCCGATCATAGAGGCATTGAAGGCAACGTAGGCGATCAGTAATGAAAACTCGCTGTTTTGCCCAAGTCGAAAGCCAATATCCCACGCCAAACTGTCGGTTTCACTGTGTGATCGCAGTAAATAGTGGTAGGTAATTGGTTTGACCGCTAACACCAGTGCAGCAAGTAACACCGCCCCAGCCGCAATCTCGGGGATCAGCGAGATGTCAAAGCTGCTGCCGAGCGAGAAAAAGAACAGTATGAGAAAGAAGTCTCGCAGCGGCTTTAAGTTCAGCGCGATATATTGAGAAAAGGGGCAGGTGGCAATCGAGATACCACCGACAAATGCACCTATCTCTCTCGATAAACCGAGGCTGGCTGCGGCCTCGGAAATTCCCAAACACCAACCAATAGCGAGCAGAAAAACGTATTCTCCGATCCGGTCGAAGCGTGCAAATAATGGCAGTAAGACGATGCGAACCATCAATACAGAAAATCCCACCAACACCGGTAGTGCCAAGAAACTGCGACCTAGTTGTAGTAGGTCGGGACTTCCGGACTCACCGGCGCTCAAGAACATTAATACAAAGATGGCTATAAAATCTTGCATTAAGAGCATGCCGACCATTAAATCACCCGAATGTTTATGATGCAGTGCGGTGGTTGGCAGTAACTTGATGCCGATAATGGTGCTCGAAAAGATCGTGGCAATACCGATAATAAGGCTTTCAGTTGGGGTGTATCCAAAAGCCTTACCCACAGCAAACCCGATGCAGCCAAACAATAGCGAGCTTATCAGCGTCACGTGGGTAACCTGACGCAGGACCTTAAATAGGGTTTGCGGTTGCATGTCGAGGCCGAGCAAAAAAAGCAAAAATATAATACCAATTTCAGCGATTTGCGAGATGGTCGTGACATCGCTAACCCAGCCAATCCCATGCGGCCCTATCACCGCGCCAAGCGCGATGTATGCCACTAATAGAGGTTGTCGCCCGAACAGTGCGAGCGACGCGAACACCGCTGCGCCGCTGAAGATAAGAAAAAAAAGTTGGATCAGGTGGTCGTGCATAAACTGGTATCGCAGGCAGTTAAAAGTGACCTAATTTCTAGGCCCGACAGATGGTATGGCAAAACGAGCGCCTGCGCCAGTCGTCATTTATGCGATTGTCGACTAGTTCAAGTCACGCCGTCGAAACAGTGGTAAGGGTTGGTCGACGGCGACTTGATAGGCGTTGCTAAAATCACTCAATGCGCTGCTCGCGGATTGCAGGTTGTCATGCTCCGCTAGCGCGAATGCATCGAAGCCACAGCGCTGCAGCATAAATAATTGGTCGCGAATGATATGACCAAAGGCGCGGAGTTCGCCTTGATAGTGGTAGCGTTCCCGCAGCAGTCGTGCGGTTGAAAAGCCTCTACCATCGGTGAAGTTGGAGAATTTTATGGCAATAATAGACTCCGCCTCCAAAGCCTTGGAACACTGGATAGCGGAACAGTTCGAGATATCTTCATCGGAGTTTATCCAAAACCCATGCGTGCCGTCAGAGGGGCCATGAGTCTCGAATTGGTGTTGCCACATGGCCAGAGGTAAAACATAAAAATCGTTTGGCACAGGCTCGTCGCAAGTATCGATAAAGTGCCAATTATCCTCGACCGCAATGCCGTTTTTAAGCACCAGAGCCATACACCCGCTCCTTAAATTTTTCGATGCCTATGCGCCTATAAGTGGCTAAAAAGGATTCGTCCATCTGGCGGTTTTCCACGTACACATCGAGCAGGCTCTCAATGCCACTGGTGACCGCTCCACGGGCGAGGGATGGGCCGAGAACTTTACCCAAAGAGGCGCTCTTACTGGCGCTTCCACCCAGTTGAATTTGGTACCACTCCTCGCCTTTTTTATCTACGCCCAATATGCCGATATGACCGACATGGTGATGACCACAGGCGTTCATGCAACCCGATATATTAAGCTCTATGTCGCCGAGGTCATGGACGTAATCGAGATCATCAAATTTACGCTGGATAGCCTCCGCTACGGGGATCGATTTAGCATTCGCTAAAGAGCAATAGTCGCCGCCGGGGCAACAAATAATATCCGTGAGCGTGCCGATATTAGGTGTCGCCATGCCATATTTTTTAAGCGCTTGCCAGAGGTCAAATAGATCCGTTTTGAGTACATCGGTGATGACTACATTCTGGTTGTGTGTCGATCTGATTTCCGACTTACCAAATTGATCAGCCAAGTCGGCAATGGCCTCAAGTTGACTATCGGTAACATCGCCAGGCGGAACCCCCATCGGTTTCAAAGACAGTGTTACTGCCGCATACCCCAGCTGTTTTTGGTCGATTACGTTGCGATCCAGCCAACGAGAAAAGCTGCGGTGCTGCGTGCGCAAACGATCGAGTTCACGGTTGGCAGCGTCGTCGTTGACGACGCTGTATCCGGGATCGGAGAAAAACGTTTTAACCCGCTCTATCTCACGCTCAGTCAAGGTGGCTGGGCCCTCCACGAGATGCTGCCACTCGTCTTCTACGCGCTGTGCAAAGACTTCAGGTGTCCATGCTTTAACCAAAATTTTAATTCGCGCCTTGTATTTATTTTGCCGGTTTCCGTAGCGGTTGTAGATGCGCAATATGCTATCTAGATAGGTTAAAAGGTGCTTTTGGGGTAAAAACTCTTTAATCGAAGCGCCAATCATCGGTGTACGACCTAGACCGCCGCCGACGAAAATTTCAAAACCCAATTCGCCACTTTCGTTGGTTTTTAATTGCACGCCAATATCGTGAAGCAAAAATGCTGCTCTATCCTCGGTGGAACCACAGACGGCTATCTTAAATTTGCGCGGTAAAAATGCGAACTCAGGATGCAGCGTTGACCACTGTCGAATAATTTCACACCATGGCCGAGGATCTTCAATTTCATCGCGCGAGACACCCGAATATTGATCGGTGGTGGTGTTGCGAATGCAGTTGCCGCTGGTCTGAATTGCATGCATTTCTACCGATGCAAGGTGCTCTAATATGTCCGGCGTGTCCTCTAGACGGGGCCAGTTTAATTGAATATTTTGACGCGTGGTAAAGTGCACATAACCCTTGTCATAAAGTCGTGAAACTTCGGCGAGCTTGCGCAATTGCCGCGATGATAGCAGTCCGTAGGGCACCGCGATTCTCAACATCGGCGCCAAGCGTTGAATGTAGAGTCCATTTTGCAGGCGGATTGGTAAAAACTCTTCTTCAGAGAGTTGCCCGTCGAGATACCGCGTCACTTGACTTCGGTACTGGGCGACCCGTTCGCGGATCAAACTGTGGTCGTAATGATCGTAAATATACATTTTGTCGGGTTCGCCAAGGACGGTTGATGAGCTGGGGACAATTTTCCTGCCGAGTTGGCAAGCCTAGCACTCTCGGCGTGGATCATAGCGGTTATGAGGATATGGTTGAATTATTTTTTATCTATATGGTAATGCCGAAATGGAATATTTGCTAAATTCTAAGTGATCCACCGCGTGATCGTCGCGGTACACATGGGGTAGCTTGGGGGTTGTTAAAAGAGGCGACAGCAGTTTTAAGTATTGGTACTATGCCGCTTTGCAATGATAGGAGATATACGGTGGCAGAAGACAGCAAACCGAACAGTGGGGCGTCTGGCTCGCAAGCCGATGACGACGGGCGTGTCGATGCAATAGCCGCGGTTGCCGTACTCTTGATCGTAGTTGGCGCCTTTGTCTACATCTTGTCGACACTCTAACCACGCTAATTATGATCCGTGTAACATCTTATGATCGGTGTAACATCAAAGCACTTAGGAGGGTGAAAAGGCAGTGAGTGCGCAGCGGGATAATTCTTCGACAATCGGTGACCCCCGCGCGCTAGTGCAGGCGCATATCAATCGCGTGCCAGTCATTCCAACGGCGGCAAATCGCGATCAGAATGACATCAAAGAACAAATCAAAGCTCGCTTAAGCGAGCAAAATGCGACGATTATTGCTCACTACTACACTGACCCCAGTATTCAGGAATTAGCCGAAGAGTCCGGTGGCGTGGTGTCAGATTCGTTGGAAATGGCGCGATTCGGCAAGAATAGCGATGCGCAGACGCTGATCGTGGCGGGCGTTGCCTTCATGGGTGAGACAGCGAAAATATTAACCCCAGAAAAACGGGTATTAATGCCGTCGCTCGAGGCGACCTGTTCACTCGACATCGGTTGCCAAATAGATGAGTTCAACGATTTTTGTGACCAACATCCGGATAGGACGGTGGTGGTTTATGCGAACACATCGGCTGCGGTAAAGGCGCGGGCAGATTGGGTCGTCACTTCGAGTATCGCTGTGGATGTGGTTGAGTATCTGGATTCATTGGGTGAAAAGATTCTTTGGGCACCGGATAAGTATCTCGGTGGCTATGTTCAACAGCGTACCGGCGCAGACATGTTGCTGTGGGATGGCAGCTGTATCGTGCACGAAGAATTCAAGGCTCAGGGTATTCTCGATTTACTGCAGGTTTATCCAGACGCAGCGGTTTTGGTACATCCTGAATCGCCGCGGGCAGTAGTGGATGTGGCCACCATCGTCGGTTCTACATCGCAGTTGATTGCGGCGGCGGGCGCGCTGCCCAACCGGCAGATGATCGTCGCAACCGATCAGGGAATCTTTTATAAAATGCGTCAAGCGGTGCCTGATAAAGAGCTTTTCATCGCGCCGACAGGCGGCAGTGGAGCGACCTGCCGCAGTTGTGCCAACTGTCCTTGGATGGCTATGAATCGATTGGAGACGCTACTCGACTGCTTAGAACAGTCGAGCAATGAGGTTTTTGTCGACCCAATAATCGCCCGCAAGGCGATGGTAGCGCTCGATCGAATGATGCAATTTAAACGCGGCTCAATTTAAACGCGACTCAATTTAAACGCGGCTCAAGTTAAACGCGACTAGCGACTCAAACGCGCACGCCCTTTGATCTGCCACTACTCACTAGAAAATTGCTTGCTAGAGAGCTTCTTGACCATTAATCCCGGCAATTACGGTCATCGGCAGCATACTGATCGTTCTTTTGCGTGACTTTTTCGCCGCGTCCGACTTTTCATCCAAAGCTGCAGTTCGGAGCAACGGCGTGAAAGCCAATGTCAGTAGCCGGTCGTTCACAGCAAGCGCTTATAACTTAACCACTCTGTCTTCCATATCCGCCAAATCTCGCAACCTTTGGCGCACGATAGCGGATTGCTTAAAGTCACTGGCGACCAGACTGGCGGCTTTGGCTAGTTGCTTGCGGGCAAGGTCGAAGGCACCGACGAGAACAAAATATTCGGCGCGCGCACGGTGTACCCCAGAGATATCACCGGCGAGTCCACTAACTTCTGCCAATCGATACCAGATGTTCGGATCTTCAGAGCGCTGGCGGCTCAGAGCTCTAAGCACCTTGCTGGACTCCTCAAAACGTCGCGCTTGCCACAGTGCGTCTGATTGCAGAACGGTCAATGGATAGTTGTCGGGGTTGACCGCTAATAAACGCGCGAGTTTACGCAACGCGCCATCCACGTTGTCAAATGCCATATCGATTTCTACGTCGGTATGCCGGAAGATCAGTTGATCGGGATTGTCAGCCATCAGTTGATCGATCAGTCGACGAGCACGTGGGTAGTCTTTGTTGGCAATATGGGCCAGTGCCAACCCATAAAGCTGGGCTTCTCGCTGACGGTGCCGTTGATCGATTTTTAGCTGAAAGTTTTTTATCAGCGATGCCGGCTCAGAACTCAGTGCCACGAGCGCCCGAGAACGCATCAAGTGATATTCTTCGCTGGTAGGATAATGCCGCAACGGCGCGCCCATAACCCGATTGCGGGCATCGGCGATGCGTCTTTCCGTTACTGGGTGTGTGAGTAAGAATTCAGGCGGGCGGTTATTCGAATGGCGTGTAATTACCAGCATGTTTTCAAACATCTCCGCGGCCGCCGCAGGATTTCGACCGGCGCTCTGCAGCGCTTGCAAACCAATTCGATCAGCTTCCTGCTCGTTGGCCCGGCTGTATCGCAACCGGCCATCCATCGCAGTGGCTTGGGTCACCGTCAATGCTGCAGTGCCGGCATCGCCGCCGACGGTTGCAGCAATGACCAAACCCGCCAATAAGCCACCCATACTCAAAGTAGAGTATTTTCGCCTTTCAGCAAGACCTCGCGCAAAGTGGCGTTGGCTGAGATGAGCCAACTCGTGGGCTAATACTGATGACAACTGATCCTCGGTTTCCGCGAACGAAAAGAGACCGGTATGAACGCCGACCACGCCACCTGGAACGGCAAACGCATTCATTGTGGGGTTGTTGACGATAACCAGTTCTAAACGGGGATCTTCGAGTTCGCTAAAGGTCGCCAAGTTATACAGTAATTGTTCGAGGTACTGTTTTAGCAGTGGGTCTTGGTGTTCGTTAATTCGGCTGCGAAAGGCTTTTAACCAGCTGCGGCCAATCATATGTTCTTGCTGCTTGGATACGATGCCGGATGCACTGTCGCCCAGGACTGGCAATTCTATATCTACAGCTAATGTCGGCTGCGGCCAACTAACAGCCGCACTCAGGAACAGGCAGCATAGGCTGCGGCAAAGTATGTGTTGTACTCGGGGCATAAATTTTTGTGTACCCTTGGTTAAATGTCTAAAGTAGGTCGACTTACTCTAGCGCATAATCGTGTAGACTTCGACTATCAGCGCAGCAAGAAGTTTCCTGGTTTTACTGATAACAGCATTAGGGCGTTGTGGTCACTGCACAATTGATAAACAGAGTAGAGAATTGTCATGAAAGATATTTTGAAGAATTGGCTCGAAGAGTACTTTGGCAGCGAAGAGGCAGTCCTGTTGACCGTCATATTGATTGCCTCGGCACTCGTTCTGGTCACACTCGGAGGTATCCTTGGGCCCCTGTTTGCATCGTTGGTGATTACCTTTTTACTTCAGGGTATCGTTACAGCGATGCAAAAAATCGGCGCGTCTCGCATGCTTGCAATCAGCGTCGCCTATGTGGTGTTCATCTTGATGATGTTGTCTTTGGTGATAGGTGTGGCACCATTGATCGGTCGACAGACATCGGTACTTGTTGGCGAAACACCGGCTATGTTGGCGCAACTTCAGCATGTGCTAGCTGGGTTGCCGGAAAAATATGCCGATTACATCACCGCCGAGCAATTCAACCTTATTTGGCTCCACGTTTCCACCGAGGCGGGACGTTTTGCAGAACAATTGCTGACCGTGTCAATCAATAGTTTTCCAGGTTTGGTCGCGTTGCTGGTGTATTTATTTCTGGTGCCGTTGTTGGTCTTCTTTATGTTAAAAGATCAACAGTTGCTGATTGCTATGGTGCTCGATTTACTGCCTAAAGAGCGACCTGTGCTGAATGCGATTTGGGCTGAAATGGACGTCCAGTTTGCGAATTACATCCGCGGCAAAGCCATCGAAATTCTGGTGGTAGGTGGCACCTCGTTGGTTGCTTTTGTGCTGTTGGATTTGAAATATGCGGCGCTGTTGGCGCTACTGGTCGGATTGTCGGTATTAATACCCTACATAGGGGCTAGCTTGGTAACCATTCCTGTGCTGTTAGTAGGTTATGCTCAGTGGGGCTTTGGAAGTGAGTTTCTGTGGCTGTTTTTTGTCTATGGCGCGATTCAATTTCTGGATGGCAATTTATTAGTCCCATTATTGTTTTCAGAGGTGGTCAATTTACATCCGGTGGCGATCATTGCAGCGGTGTTGCTGTTCGGGGGGCTGTGGGGCTTTTGGGGTTTCTTTTTTGCGATACCACTAGCAACCTTGGTCAAGGCGATTTACAACGCTTGGCCGCGGGGAGAAGGTCGCGGTGACGGGCAACCGATCGCAGATGATGCCTAGACGGTGGGGTAGTGGTGGATATTTTGACCAAAAGCGATTCATTTAAGTTTGAAAATGTAGCAATTTTACATATTTCCATGTAGCGCCCATAGTTTCCCTTGTTTTCCTCTGCTGGTTCTCTTGTGCGCGTCTTATTTGTGTCTAAAAAATAGTCTTTAGCGCGGTATTTTGGCGTTGATTTGGGGTTTTATCTGCGTTACCCTGTGTTTTTACGGCAGTTTTGTAATTTATTTACAATTTATTGCTAGGCCTACCGAAACCGCCTGTACAGTATCCGAGGGGCTGAGCCAAAGGAGTTTGATAAATACCCATGTCCAATGATCAAGATCCACTAGAAACCCACGAATGGCTAGCGGCATTCGACTCGGTACGCAACGTCGCGGGACGCGAACGCGCGGCATTCCTGTTAGAAAAATTGCGCGCATATGCCCAGGAAAAAGGCGTCGATGTGCCCAACGCTTCGACCACTAATTTTTGTAACACTATTCCCGTTGGACGCGAAAAGCCTCTGCCAGGTGATCTCTTTATGGAGCGTCGAATCCGCTCCCTGATACGCTGGAATGCGCTTGCTATGGTGATGCGCGCCAATCTTAAAAGCCCCGGTATCGGCGGGCATATCGCGAGCTTTGCGTCGGCTGCCACGCTTTATGACATTGGCTTTAACCACTTTTTTCGCGCATCTAAAGGCGAGCAGTTGGGTGATTTGGTGTTCTATCAAGGCCACAGTGCGCCCGGCATGTACGCTCGATCATTTTTAGAAAAGCGTCTCACCGAGGAACAACTGGACAATTTTCGCCGCGAAGTCAGTGGTGACGGTTTATCCTCTTATCCGCACCCTTGGTTAATGCCGGATTACTGGCAGTTTCCTACAGTTTCAATGGGACTTGGTCCTATTCAGGCTATTTATCAAGCGCACGTGATGCGCTATTTGTCGGCTCGCGGTCTAGTCCCTCGTGGCGATCGTAAGGTCTGGGCGTTTCTCGGTGACGGTGAATGCGATGAACCGGAAACCCTCGGAGCGATATCTCTGGCCGGCCGCGAGCAGCTTGAGAATTTAATTTTTGTGGTCAACTGCAACCTGCAACGACTGGATGGCCCAGTGCGCGGTAACGGCAAGATTATTCAAGAACTCGAAGGAGTTTTTCGCGGCGCTGGTTGGAACGTTATCAAGGTGGTCTGGGGCCGACACTGGGACACCTTGCTCGAGCGCGACAAGACCGGTTTATTATTGCAGCGTATGAATGAAGTGTGTGACGGCGAATTGCAAAATTACAAATTTAATGGCGGAGCCTATACCCGAGAGCATTTTTTTGGCGCCTACCCCGAACTGTTAGAATTGGTCGCTGACATGTCTGACGAACAGATCATGTACCTCAATCGCGGCGGACACGATCCTTACAAGGTATATGCCGCATATGCCGAGGCATCCAGTTGTAAGGGGCAACCGACGGTTATTTTAGCGCATACGGTAAAAGGTTATGGTTTGGGAAGTGCCGGCGAAGCGGCCAATGATACTCACTCGGTCAAAAATTTAGATTTGGATAGCTTGCGTTCATTTCGCGATCGGTTTGGATTGCCTATTGCCGACAACGAGATTGCGGAAGTGCCATATTATCGTCCTCCAGATGACAGTCCGGAGATGGTCTATATGCGACGGCAAAGGGACTTACTGGGGGGTCCATTGCCGAGCCGATCGGCGGACTTTGTGAGTTTGCAGACCCCTGGTCTCGAGGCGTTTGAGAAGCAATTAAAAAGCAGTGGAGAGCGTGCCATATCGACAACTATGGCGTTCGTACGAATTTTGTCAGTACTGATTAAAGATTCCAATATTGGCGAGTTTGTGGTGCCCATCGTGCCCGATGAAGCGCGAACCTTCGGTATGGAGGGAATGTTTAGGCAGTTGGGTATTTACACGTCGGAGGGGCAAAAATATACCCCTCACGATCGTCAGCAAATCATGTACTACAAGGAAGATAAAAAGGGCGTTATTCTCGAAGAAGGTATTAATGAAGCTGGTGCTATGTCGGCGTGGCTGGCGCTGGCCACCGCATACAGCACCAGTGCGCGCCCAATGATCCCGTTTTATATCTTTTACTCGATGTTTGGCTTTCAACGGATTGGCGATCTTGCGTGGGCCGCCGGTGACAGTCAGGCGCGAGGCTTTTTGATCGGTGCAACCGCTGGACGCACGACATTAAATGGCGAGGGTCTTCAGCATCAGGACGGCCACAGCCACATATTGGCCAACACGGTGCCGAATTGTCGTAGCTACGACGCGACCTATGGTTATGAGCTGGCGGTGATCATTCAACACGGCGCGCAGTGCATGTATCAACAGCGCGAAAATTGTTTTTATTACATCACCACGATGAACGAAAATTATCCCCAACCGGCAATGCCCCAAGGTGTCGAATTAGGCATTATTCAAGGGATGTATCGATTGGTGAAGGGATCGTCGGCAAAACTACGCGTTCAGTTGATGGGCGCCGGTACGATTCTAAATGAGGTCATTGAAGCGGCGGTGATCTTGCGCAAAGATTTCTCTATAGAGTCCGACATTTGGAGTTTAACCAGTATCAACCAACTGGTTCGTGAGGGTCAATCAATCGCGCGCTGGAATCTATTGCATCCCACAGCCGAGCAGCAGCAATCCTTCGTCGAACGCACTATGGCGGATCATCAGGGGCCAGTGGTGATTGCCACGGACTACATGAAAAACTATGCTGAGCAGTTACGCGCGTATATCCGTTCGCCGTTGTATGTTCTTGGCACCGACGGGTTTGGGCGCAGCGATAGTCGCGAAGCGCTGCGCCATTTTTTCGAGGTCGATCGTTATTTTGTCGTCGTGACCGCGCTTAAATCACTGGCCGATCAAGGATTGATCGATGTCAATGTGGTGGCCGATGCGATACAGAAATTTGGCATCGATAGCGAAAAAGCTAATCCATTGATGGTGTAACTAAAAGAGAAGATACCCGAACTGGGCAATAGTGCTACGGTGACGATGCTGGTCTAAACGAGGTTAGTGATTTTGAATGGACATATTAGTGAGGTGTTAACGTGGTGTTAGAGGTGATTGTAGTTCCTGACCTAGGGGGCGTTGATCGCGTTGAGGTCATAGAGTTTAGCCTTAAGCCGGGGCAAAGCTTGGGCGTTGACGACGCAGTGGTGGTATTGGAATCAGACAAAGCAAGTATGGATGTGCCATCCCCAGTTAGCGGTATTTTGCAGCGTTATTTGGTCGCCGAGGGCGATAGTGTCGCGGTGGGTGATGCTCTGGCCGAGATAGCTGTAGAATCAGCGGCGACGTCCAGCGATCACGCTAGCGATGAGCCACCGTCCGAGCCATCGTCCGAGCCAGCGAAAGTGCTCGATCAACCAATCGAGACTGTCGCGAGTACTGCACAATCAACAGCAATTGAACGACTATTACGCGTGCCCGATACCGGTGGCGATAGCGCGCTAGAAGTCATAGAAATCACGGTTGCGGTAGGCGATGCAATTGCCGAGGGCGAGACCTTGGTGGTGTTGGAGTCTGATAAGGCAACTATCGATGTTCCGGCATCGGAATCGGGCAGCATTCTCGAAATTTTGGTCGCGGAGGCGGACAAAGTTACCAGCGGTACTGCGCTGGTTCGAGTCGCAACTAACGCCGAGGTTCCGACTGTGGATACTGCCCATACTATACCTAAGCCGTCGCCGGCAAAAAATCAGTCGGTGGTAGGCTCCGAAGCGGCAGTTCCGGTCGCTACTGGCACCGTGGCTGCAACGCCTCTGCTACCCTCGGCAACAGCATCTACCGCGGTTATCAATGGCACCAACGAGGTCTATGCTGGGCCTGCCGTGCGCTTGTTGGCGCGTGAATTGGGGGTTGACTTGACGCTGGTCACCGGCAGCGGAGCCCGCGGACGAATTTCTAGAGACGACCTAAATGAGTTCGTCAAACAGCGCATGGAACAGGCCTCAAACCCGAGTCAATCGATCTCTTCGGTCGGCTGGAAAATGCAGGATTTTGCTGAATTTGGAGCTTTGGAAAGCCATAAAATGTCAAATATTCAGCGCCTAACGGCGAGCGCTATGCATGCGAGTTGGCAAGCCGTTCCGCGGGTCACGCAGTTTGACGAAGCCGATATCACTGAGTTGGATACGTTTAGAAAATCGCTTGGAGAGGAAGGGCAAAGGCGCGCAGTGAAAATTTCACCGGTGGCGTTTATTGTCAAGGCAGTGGCCTTGGCCCTGCAGACCCACCCGGTGTTTAATCGCTCACTGATTGATGATGGCAGTAGCTACGTGCAGAAACACTATTGCCATATTGGGCTAGCGGTAGACACCCCTCGGGGTCTGCTAGTTCCAGTTATCAGAGACGTCGATCAAAAGGGCCTGTGGCAGCTTGCCAGCGAAATTACGGAACTTGCGGGCAAGGCCAATGAGGGCAAATTAACCCCCGCAGAAATGCGCGGCGGATGTTTCACCGTGTCGAGTTTAGGCGCGCTCGGAGGACTCGGCTTTACACCGATAGTGAATACCCCCGAGGTGGGGATATTAGGCGTCGCCAAGGCGCAGATTAAACCCCACTGGGACGGTACTGCCTTTCAGCCGAGACTGTTTATGCCGCTGTCACTGTCCTATGACCACCGATTAATAAATGGCGCCGATGGTGGGCGCTTTATGCAGCACTTGGTAACGCTGCTGAGCGACATTCGGCATTTGGCACTCGGTTGAGGTGGTCTGGTCGGGACGCTTGCTATGGTCTGGGTTGTATCGCCCTGTGATAGCCTCTCAAGCGGTTAAACATACAAAAATGCTAGAGCCGATAGATGCATCGTGGTTATGATCGATGTAGATTTATGTGATCTGGAGATCGGCAAAATGCGCTATTTACATACCATGGTTAGAGTCGAATGCCTCGATCGATCGCTGGCGTTTTATTGCGATGCGTTGGGCCTGCTGGAGCATTCCCGCCGTGAACACAGTGCCGGACGGTTTACTTTGGTGTTTTTAACCGCACCCGACGACCAGTCGCGTGCCGATGAAGCTGCGGCGCCGTTGCTAGAATTGACCTACAACTGGGATCATGAGTGTTATACGGGCGGCCGTAATTTTGGCCATTTAGCCTTCCAAGTGGCGGATATCTACCGTAGTTGCCAGCGATTGATCGACTGCGGTGTGACGCTGAGTCGTCCTCCCCGGGATGGTCGCATGGCGTTCATTCGTTCGCCAGACAATATTTCTATCGAATTATTGCAATCCGGCGCGCCCCTTGATGCGGTTGAACCCTGGGTTTCGATGGCCAATTCAGGCGAGTGGTGAATCATCCGTTTTAAACGGCAGCATCGCAGTCGCCTGCTCTATATGCTGGGCGACGGCGATGCGTTCCTGATGAATAAAGCGGTCTATCGCCTGTCTAAATTCCGGGTGCTTGATCCAGTGCAGTGAATGCGTGCATACCGGTTCAAACCCGCGAATAATCTTGTGCTCGCCTTGCGCCCCAGCATCGTAACGCGATAGGCCACGCCGGATGGCAAATTCTATGCCGGTGTAATAGCAGAGTTCAAAGTGCAGATAATTGTATTCGCCGAGGCTGCCCCAATAGCGACCATAAAGACTCTCATCGTCAAAAAAGTATAGCGCGCAGGCGATCGCACGATCTTTTTTTCGCGCTACCGCCATGGCGATTTGATCTGGCATGGTGACGCTAATTTGTTTGAAAAACTCTTCCGTCAGATAGCCTCGGCTGCCGTTGCGCTTGGCGTAGGTACGCTGGTAAAGTTGATGAAAAAGTTGCCAGGTGTCGTCATCGATCTGCTCGCCTAATTCAACGCTGATGGTGATATCTTGCGCCGCAACCTGAGCGCGCTCTCGGCGCACCATTTTTCGTTTTCGCGAGTTCATGGCCGCTAGATAATCATCAAAGCAGGAGTAGCCTCTGTTGAACCAGTGATATTGAACGCCGTGCCTATTTAACAATGCTTGGTTGGCAAAGCCCTGTAAATTTTCGTTGCTGGGGAAAAGTAGATGCCAGCTAGATACACCGTGTTCCGCAGCGCGCTCTAGGACCTGTTCCACAATATTTGTGTAACCGCCTTGGGATAATTGTATGCCGTTTATTCGCGGGCCGGTGGACGGCGTAAATGGGATTGACGAGACTAATTTTGGATAGTAATGCAAGCCATTTTGATGGTATGCATTGGCCCATGCGTGATCAAATACGTACTCTCCCATCGAGTGATCTTTGAGATAGAGCGGCATGGTTATCTTGCTTGCGTCATCGCCGGCGACTATGTGTAAGGGCTGCCAACCAGTTTCGGCGCAGGCGCTGCCACTAGTCTCTAATGCGTTCAGAAACTCTTTGCGCAAAAATGGATATTCCAGCGTTGTTGGCCGCTCAGGAGGGGTAGATTGTGCTTTGGACATGTCTTTCTCTTAGCTAGCTAGCGGGTGACAACGTTGGCTGCGGTAACGCTAGACTATGATAACCAATGTCATCTCCTCTGAGTAGCATCCCACGCGCTTGTTTACGTATTCTGGTCAATAGGTGATCAGTGGCAGCGGTAATTTAATCCAATAGTAATTTCCGTCTTCCGCGCTTTCGGCAGGTGCCGCCATTGGGGTATCATGCCCCGCTGAAGTGGCTTCATCGGCCAGTTAACAGTCCATAAAAACTAGGATTTAGGGAGTATCACCGGATGATTATCAAACCTCGCGTGCGCGGTTTTATGTGTATTACTGCCCACCCGGCAGGCTGTGCTGCCAATGTGAAAGATCAAATAGACTATATACAGTCGCTGCCACCCATCGATGGACCAAAACGCGTACTGGTGATCGGTTCATCGACCGGCTACGGGCTCGCTGCGCGAATCGCCGCGGCCTTTGGTGGCGGTGCTGCGACCCTTGGCGTGTTTTTTGAAAAGCCCGGCAGCGAGAAAAAAACTGCCACCGCTGGCTGGTATAACTCGGCCGCTTTTCACGCCAGCGCTAAAGACGCTGGCCTGTATGCCAAAAGTATCAATGGCGACGCTTTTTCTGATTCGGTAAAGCAGCGCGCTATCGAGGCCATTCAAGCGGATTTGGGTCAAGTAGATTTGGTTATCTACAGCCTGGCCGCGCCGCGCCGCGAGCACCCCAAGAGTGGTGAAGTATTTCAATCAACGCTGAAACCGATCGGTACATCGGTAGCAATGCGGGGATTGAATACCGACAAGGGGATTCTGCAAGATTTTAGTCTTGAGGCGGCGAGTGACAAAGAAATTAACGATACGGTTGCAGTCATGGGTGGCGAGGACTGGTTGATGTGGATGGAAGCCCTAAGTCAAGCCAAAGTGCTCGCGCCGGGTGCCAAATCAACCGCCTTTACCTACATTGGCGATAAAATTACCTGGGATCTTTATTGGCATGGCACCATTGGTCGCGCTAAGCAAGATTTGGACAAAAAAGTCCTAGAGATCCGTCAAAAGCTCTCTGCTATCGGTGGTGATGCGCGCGTTTCGGTGCTCAAGGCGGTGGTAACCCAAGCCAGTTCCGCGATTCCCATCATGCCGCTGTATCTTTCGTTATTATTTCGAGAGATGAAAGCTCGCGATACCCACGAGGGTTGTATAGAGCAAATTTATCGGTTATTTAACGATGGGCTCTATGGTGCCGATGGGAATTTCGACGATGACGGGCGCCTCAGGGTTGATGATCTTGAATTACTGCCCAGCGTCCAATCGGCGGTAGCCGATGCTTGGGCCCACATCAGCGATGCAAATTTGCTCGAACATGCAGATGTTGAGGGTTACCAGGTTGAGTTTTTAAAGCTCTTTGGGTTTGGTCTCGAGGGCGTTAATTATGATGCCGACGTCGACATCGATGTCCCTATATTGGAGTTGCTCTAGACGCCATGAATGGTTTTTACAACACTGTTGACGCGACGAGTTTTTTATAATGGGATCGGGCGCTGGCCGTTTTAGAGTTCAACTGCTGCATCCAAGACACTGGGGCAGTTGGTGTTTGTTTGCCGTTTGGTGGCTAGTTTCAATGCTGCCGTACGCATGGCTCATGCGCTTGGGACACGGATTGGGCGTGACACTTTTCGCCTTCAATAGCCGACGAAAAAGAATTGCGCAGCGCAACATCGAGCTGTGTTTTCCATCCTTAAATGGTTCCCAGCGCGAGCAGTTGTTGCGTGCCAATTTTAGTAGTATGGGCATGGCCGTCATGGAGGTGGGTATTGCCTGGTGGTGGCCGAAAAAGCGCTTCCAAAAATTACTCGATATTCGCGACATTCAGTATCTAGAGAATGGCGACGATCGCGGCACGCTGCTGCTGGGTATCCACTACACGACCTTGGAGATTGGAACTGCCGCGGTGACCACCGTATACGACCGGGTCGATGGTATGTACCGGGCCCACGGCAATCCGGTGTACGATTTTTTACAGGCTCGTGGTCGGGTCAATAAAAGTATCGGTGACACTCAGACCTATGAACGGCGTGATGTGCGCGGTAGTTTAACCGCATTGAGGCGAGGTCGAACGCTGTGGTTTGGACCCGACCAGGATTATGGCTTGGGCAGTGGTTTGTTTGCGCCATTTTTCGGTATTGCCGCGGCCACCGTAGACACCACAGCTCGGTTCGCGAAGAGCGGTAAAGCGCGCGTGGTGCCATTTACCCATATTCGCTTACCGGAAAATAAAGGTTATCAAATTACCTTTTATCCGCCGTTGGAAAACTTTCCAAGCGGCGATGATCTCGCCGATGCGACAACGATCAATGGGTTGATCGAAGAGCATATTTTATTGCAACCAGAACAGTATCTGTGGGCGCATAGGCGCTTTAAAAACCGCCCGGCGGGTGAAGCCGACCTTTACAATTTGGATCAACCGCAGCCAAAGTAAGATTAACGCTGGGTAGTTTCGGTTTAACTTGTGTCGATCTATTGGTATCAGTAGTATTGCAAGCCTTAAGGAACTACTAAATGATTTCTGGAAGTCTGGTCGCTCTGGCGACGCCATTGCACATAAAATCACTCGATATTGATTGGGCCGCGCTCGCGACGCTGGTCGACTGGCACGTCGATCAAGGCACCAATGGCATCGTTGCCGTGGGTACAACCGGTGAATCTGCCACCCTCAATATAGAAGAGCACGAGGCGGTTATTCGCTGTGTTGTCGAGCGCGCTGCTGGACGAATCCCGGTGATTGCAGGCACTGGAGCCAACTGCACGCGCGAGGCGCTGGCGCTTACTAAAGCGGCAAAACAGGCTGGCGCTGACGCCTGCCTATTGGTCACCCCATACTACAATAAGCCCACCCAGGAAGGTCTTTACCAGCACTATCGAACGATTGCAGAGGGCGTGGACATCCAGCAAATCCTCTACAATGTTCCAGGTCGAACTGCCTGTGATATGGCCTTGGAGACGGTACTACGGCTAACGGAATGTGACAACATTATTGGCATCAAAGACGCCACTGGCGATTTGCGTAGGGGCGAGGAAATCATCCAGCAAAGTTGCGATGGCTTCGCGGTTTATTCTGGCGATGATGCGACGGCCCGTGAGCTCATGTTGCTCGGCGGCAATGGCAATATCTCGGTGACCGCGAACGTTGCTCCAGCATTGATGATGACCATGTGCGCTGCGGCGTTGCGCGGAGATGCGCTGCAAGCTGAGCGCGCTGATGCGGCACTGCAGGCGTTGCACTCGGGATTGTTTGTCGAGTCAAACCCGATTCCGGTAAAATGGGCACTGGCGCAGATGGGCCTGATGGATGATGCGTTGCGCCTGCCACTGACTCCATTAGCGGCGTCCAACCATGCAGTGGTTCTCAGCGCCATGCGGCAGGCTAAAATTCAATTTAAAAACGATCTTTAGACGGACCCTTTAAGAGGTATATTCTGACCATGAGCACTTTAACGCGATTGTTACTAGCTTTAGTATTATGCAGCCAGATTGGCTGCGGTTGGCTGGGGCTGCGCGACCGCTCTAACGACTACTTGTTATCCGAGGAAACTGCACCTACTCAGGTTCCCGAGGGACTTCAGGGCAACAGTCTTGGTCAGGTCTATCCAATCCCGGAAATCATCTCAACAACCACACTCGAGCCCGATTATGAAGTGCCTCGACCGCAACCAGCATCGGTCAATACGTTTGAAAAATTGGTCAAAATACAGAGTTATGAAGAGCGCAGTTGGGTGTTGATTAACGTTCCGCCCAGCGAAGTTTGGCCGCGCGTGCGCAGTATTTTAAGTCGCAATGGAATTCCCACCTCGCGCACCGACGGTGTGACTGGCATGATTGAAACCGTGTGGATTAAATTTAAGTCCGATGAACAACAGTCCCACCGTTTTCGCTTTGCAATCGCGCCGGGCGTGCAACTTGACAGCACAGAGATATCGGCGCTCCACAACCAAGCAAACATAGGCCAAGAGGAGTCCGGCGATTGGAGTGATTCGTCCGATAGCGATCAACGTGAGCAAGACATGCTTTCGCTTTTGGCCAACGAGCTAGCCACTGAATCGAACTATTCTCAAGTGTCTCTTTTAGCGCAAAACATTGGTGGTGATGCAAAGGTAAGTATCGTCGCAGATGATTCGCAGGATCCACACATTTTAATTGCACTGAACTTTGATCGATGTTGGGCATCGGTGAGCTATTCGGCGTCTCGTGGTGGTTTTACGGTGATTGATAAAAATCGTAGCGAAGGCGTTTTACTGGTGAACTTCAGTGCGCCTTCGACTGAAGAACCCGGGTTTTTCCAGCGCTGGTTTGGCGGTGGTAAGGATGCCGAAGTGCTCGAGTACAACCACCAAATCAGGCTAAATACCGTCGGTGGCAAAGTTCAAGTTAGGGTGCTCGACCGCGATGGTGTAGCGATAGATTCTAGCGATGCACTGCAATTGCTGGCGATTATACGCAGTAATCTCTCTTAGCCCTGCACGATAAGTATGAAATTCGTTTCCCTGGGTAGCGGGAGTAAGGGCAATGCGACCCTAGTCACCTCGGGTGATACCTGCGTTTTGGTCGACTGTGGCTTTACGCTTCGACAAACTGAAAAAAGGCTGGCAAGAGTCGGTGCTTCTGCCGCCGACCTGAATGCGCTGCTGGTTACCCATGAGCACAGCGATCATTGGGCCGGCGTAGAGGCTTTGGCGGTTAAATATCAGACGCCGATCTACTTGACGGCCGGTTCGGCGCGAGCGGGGAATGGCAGCGCGTCAGATTTAATGCACATCATCGATAGCCATGCCGACTTTATTATCGGCGACTTAGCCATCACTGCAGTGCCTGTGCCGCATGATTCTCGTGAACCAGTGCAATTTATTATTAATGCAGACGGTTTTCGACTGGGGTTGCTCACCGACTTGGGGTGTTTGACGCCCCATGTTGTAGCGCTGTACAAGTCTTGCGATGGTTTGTTGTTGGAGGCTAACCACGATCCCGAAATACTGGCTAAAGGCGCCTATCCGGCTTTTTTAAAAAGTCGGGTGAGCGGTGACTGGGGGCATTTGAGTAACCAGCAAGCGGCCGACTTTCTGGCATTAATAGATCAGCAGCGGATACAGCACATTCTTTTGGGCCACATTAGCCAGCAAAATAATTGTCTAAATCGTTTGCAGGATCTATTGACTGAGGTATTCTCTGATACCACCAAGGTATATTATGCGACGCAGTCAGAGGGGTCCGATTGGCTGGCTTTTGAGTAGCGGCTTGGTGCACAGTTTATCTTAGAGTACAGCAAAGCGTTAAGTGCTCCGCGGTAACATGTAAAAAACCCTTTTGCAATTAATATTTATTAATGCTTAAGTATTATTTACATATCCGTATAGTTTTTTTCCACAGATAGTCGATTGTTCTTACAGAACTTTAAGAAAATAGCTATAAGTTATTGATTGTTGCGAAAGATAAGCTTAAATTATTGATTTTTATACATAAAATAATGTGGTCAATAAATGACCAATCTAACTCAGAGGGTTGATTTGTATAGGCTGGCTTAGGTTTTCAAGATGATTATCCACAAAGTTATCCACAGCTAATGTGAGTAACTCGGGCCGGGGTAAATAGTCACGGGCAATGCCTAGCGCAAGCTATTTAGATCAACCGAATCATACTCAAGCTAGATCTGTACGGCGCCCGTGAAAACTTTTTGGCGAGTAGCCCAATAGCTTAAATATGCCTATGCTGGGCAGCGATTTTTAGCGAGTAAGTGCCGTGTTTAATATTTTCTGTAAAGCTAGGGTCAGTCGGATCGGTGCCAGTATTTGGCAGCGGTTGTCGCTATGCCACTGAGCCATATCCGCTGTGACTCTGTCGAACTCAAGCCGATAGCCCAACGATTGGCGGATCGGCTCAGCGTGCCACTCTTAGATGCTCTCGGAGCAACTCAATCATCGAGCCTGCCTTGCCCCTCGACTGCGGCTGACTATTTTTTAGAACTCGCTGATCAAGGCCTGCGGTTAATGCCGTTGATTGGCAAACTGCACGGGCCGATTCGTTGTGATTTTGAGGGAACCGTTGCCACCCATCGGCGTAAATATGGTGGCGGTAACGGGCAAGATATTGCCAAGGCTATCGGTATTTCTGGCAAGTGTAAACCGCGTGTCCTCGATCTTACCGCAGGCTTGGGTCGCGACGCATTCGTGCTCGCCACGCTCGGTTGCCAGGTGACCTTGATCGAGCGAAATCCAGTGGTACAAGAACTGTTGAAGGATGGCTTAGCGCGTGCGCTAAGCATTGCAGATAACCCCGAATTGGCGACTATCGTAGCGCGTATGGACTTGGTGGCGCTAGAGGCGCAATGTTATCTCAATGGCAATGCAAGCATACCCCAACCCGACGTCATCTACCTCGACCCAATGTATCCTGAGAGTCGAAAGTCAGCCAAGGTCAAAAAAGAAATGCAGGCTTTTAAGACGCTTGTTGGCGACGATCATGACGCCGATCACCTACTCGATTTAGCGCTCGGCGCTGCACGCTACCGCGTGGTGGTTAAACGAGCGCGAAAGGCCCCGCAACTCGGTAACGCCACGCCGCATTTTTCTCTCTCGGGAAAATCAACTCGCTACGACATTTATGCCTTGCAAAAATTACCACTGGAACTCTAGCTCGGACGCCGCCGGGACTTACTTTGCCCGCAACAGCTTGTCGATCAACGTTTGGTATATCTCAGTGAGTAAATCCAGGTCGGCCATTCGAACGTGTTCGTCGACTTGGTGGATACTGGCATTGATGGGCCCCAGCTCTACCACTTCAGTCCCCATCGGGGCGATAAATCGGCCGTCAGAAGTTCCCCCCGCGGTCGATAATTCGGGGGTTTGGCCGGTGACACTGAGGATACTGTCCATGGCCGCCGCGATAAGCTTGCCGTGGCTGGTTAAAAAGGGCAGGCCGCTAATCCGCCAGTCGGCGTCATAATTCAAGGCATGACGATCGAATATCACCTCAGTTCGATCGATGATTTGCTGCGCCGTGAGTTCGGTGGAAAATCGAAGGTTAAAGCTTGCCTCGAGGATCCCGGGAATAACATTGGTCGCTCCTGTGCCCGAATGCAGATTGGAGATTTGTAAAGTGGTAGGCGGGAATGCCTCATTACCCTCGTCCCATGTTTCGTCGACCAGTTCGGCCAGCGCTGACATGGCCCTGTGGATAGGGTTATCGGCTAACTGAGGGTAGGCCACATGGCCTTGCTTGCCATGCACAACGAGTTTACAGCCGAGCGAACCCCGGCGACCAATTTTTAGCGTATCAGCGCATCGCTGACTACTTGAAGGCTCGCCCACCAGGCACCAATCGGGTATCAGCTGTTGATTGTGTAACCACTCGACGACTTTAGCCGTGCCGTTGATTGCGTCGCCCTCTTCATCACTGGTGATCAGAAAAGCGAGTCTGCCGGGATGCTCGGGGTGCGCCGTGACAAAGCGTTCCGCCGCTACTACCATTGCTGCCAATGAACCCTTCATGTCCGCGGCCCCACGGCCATAGAGCAACCCATCGCGCACCTCGGGTTGGAACGGCGGTGATTGCCAGTGCGAAGGA
>CALGJN010000235.1:0-4675 GCA_937920185.1 uncultured Cellvibrionales bacterium
GAAGAAGTGGACTTTGCTGCGGAGGTGGCGGCGCAAGTCGAAAGCGTTAGTTAATCCAAACTAGGACGTTGTATGCCAAATTCGAGTAGAGAAAACAACTACAAGCGTATTCTGCTCAAGTTGAGTGGTGAAGAACTCATGGGCAATGAGGGCTTTGGAATCGATCCGAAAGTCCTCGATCGTATGGCCCTTGAGATCGGCCAATTGGTCGGTATTGGGGTGCAGGTTGGGCTGGTCATTGGCGGCGGTAATCTATTCCGTGGAGCCGCTCTCAGCGCGGCTGGTATGGAGCGAGTGACCGGTGATCATATGGGCATGCTCGCCACGGTGATGAATGCGTTGGCGATGCGCGATGCGCTCGAGCGAACCAATATTTCATCTCACGTAATGTCGTCCATCCCGATGAGTGGGGTTGTCGAACACTACGATCGACGTCGTGCTATGCGCTATATCAAAGAGGGTGATGTGGTCATTTTTGCGGCCGGCACTGGCAACCCCTTTTTCACCACCGATTCGGCCGCTTGTTTACGGGGAATTGAGATCGACGCCGATGTCGTACTCAAGGCGACCAAAGTCGATGGCGTGTATTCTGCCGACCCCATGCTCGATCCCACTGCGACGCTCTATAGTCATTTGACCTACGATGAAATGCTTGACAAAAAGCTCGCGGTTATGGATCTTACCGCTATCTGTTTGTGTCGAGAACACGGTATGCCGTTGCGGGTGTTTCGGATGTCAAAGCCTGGCGCGCTGCTCAATTTAGTGATGGGTAGTGACGAGGGAACCCTAATCGAAGAAAGGTAGGTAAGCATGATTGAAGAATTAAAGCAGGATGCGCGCGATAGGATGGACAAGGCGCTGGATGCTCTGGGCGGTGCCTTTAACAAAATCCGCACTGGACGTGCGCACCCGAGTCTTTTGGATGGCATCTCGGTAGATTACTACGGTGTCGATACGCCTTTATCGCAGGCGGCGTCGATCGGCGTCGAAGACGCTAGAACGCTGTCGGTAACACCCTGGGAGCGGAGTCTTATTCCTCAGATTGAGAAAGCTATTATGAAATCTGACCTGGGTTTGAATCCAGCTACGGCGGGAACTGTCATCCGTATTCCGTTACCTTCGTTGACTGAGGAGACGCGCAAAGTCTACGGAAAGCAGGCGAAAAGTGAAGCGGAACAGACGCGGGTCTCGATCCGCAATGTGCGCAGAGATGTATTGTCAGACGTCAAAGAGTTGCAAAAGTCCAAGGATATCAGCGAGGACGACGAACGCCGTGCGCAGGACGAGGTACAAAAAATTACCGACGGTTACATTTCCAAAGTGGATGTGTTGCTGGCGGCAAAAGACAAGGACTTAATGGAGATATAAGCTCCGTTTGCTGACGCATTATGACCGATCAAGTCTCTAGAGACGCAAGCCATCCCCTCAGGCACCTCGCCATAATTATGGATGGTAACAATCGCTGGGCCACGCTGCGTGGACTCACGGGTATCGCTGGGCACGAGGCCGGTGTCGAGAGAATTCGTGGGATATTAAAAGCCACTAAAGCGCATGGCATTGAGGTCGTTAGTTTGTTCGCTTTCAGCAGTGAAAATTGGCAGCGACCGGAAATCGAGGTCACCGGTTTGATGTCGCTGTTTGCCAGCTATCTGAAAAAAGAAGCAATGTCGCTGCGCGATGACGGCGTGCGGTTAAAGGTCATCGGTAACCGCGCCAATTTTAGCGAGAGCCTACGCAAGTTAATTGGCGAGGCCGAATCAATTACCGCTAGTGGCAGCTTTACCTTGGTGTTATGCGTTGATTATGGCGGCCGTTGGGATGTTGTAGAGGCTGCCCGAGAAGTCGCCATGCAAGTGCAGATGGGGCGTTTGCGGGCCTCCGACATCTGCGAGAAAACGCTGGCAAAGAATCTGCAATTGCAGGATCTTCCCGACCCAGATTTGTGCATCCGCACTGGCGGCGAAGAGCGCATCAGTAACTTTTTGCTGTGGCACTTAGCCTATACCGAGCTCTTTGTCAGCGATTGTTATTGGCCCGACTTCGGCCCCGAACTTCTCGATCAAGCAGTAGCCGAGTACTATTCGCGAAAGCGACGGTTTGGTCATCGGCGTAGCGATGCGGAATCCGCTATCGGTGGCGGTGAGAGTTAGCATGTTAAAACTTAGAATTTTCACCGCGCTGGCGCTGGCGACAAGCTTCTTATTATGCCTGCATTATCTTTCCGCGCACGTGTTTGCTGTGCTGTTGGTGCCGGTTCTATTGTTGGCGGGTTGGGAGTGGTCTAATTTGGCGGGGCTAAAATCGGCGCAATCCAAAGCCCTGTACCTGCTCCTGCTGTTTTTAAGTTTGGCGGCTGCCGGTAGCAGCGTCAATTTCTTTGCTGAGATAAACCTAGAGGTCGGTATACAACTGATGGCCGCGGCCCTTGGCCTGTGGTTGTTGAACTTTGGTTTTTTATGGCGTTATCCGACGGCGTCGGCTATCTGGTCGAGGCCGTTGTTACTGGCGCTCAATGGTTTGTTACTGCTGGTTTTTACGTGGCTAGCAGTGGTGTTAATCTTGGCGCAGGCAAAGGGCACGGTGTTTTTGCTACTAGCTATCGGGGTGATTGTATTCGCCGACGTTGGCGGGTATTTTGGCGGCAAACTTTTCGGCCGGCGGCAGTTGGCACCGCAGGTAAGTCCAGGTAAAACCTGGGAGGGCTTTGCCTGCGGTATCGCCATACAAATTCCTATTTTTATATTTCTCGTGCAGTCACCAGCGCTGGCGATGCCAGCCGAGACGGCGGCGCTGTTGGTATTTCCGGTGGCGTTGATCTCGGTGTTTGGAGATTTATTTGAAAGCATGCTGAAGCGTTCTAGTGGACTTAAAGACAGTAGCCGCTTATTGCCAGGGCACGGCGGTTTGCTCGATCGCATCGATGGCGTTATGGCGGGATTACCGCTGTTCGCCCTGCTGCTGCTGACGCGGCCGTTATAAATGCGTCAAACGATTACGTTACTTGGCGCGACGGGCACCATCGGCGTTAATACCCTCGATGTTATCGAGCGTCATCCGGATCGCTTTGAGGTATTTGCGCTGAGTGGTCATCGGCAGTTTCAGCGCTTGGCTCAGCAGTGTATTCGCCATCAACCGCGGTATGCGGTGGTTCTCGATGCGCAGATCGCGCTCAAGTTATCGGCGTTATTGACCGCTGCTGCGTGTACCACGGAGGTGCTGGTCGGCACTCAGGCGCTCTGTGATGTGGCGAGTGATCCCTGCGTAGATACGGTTATGGCGGCGATAGTTGGCGCGGCCGGGCTGGACTCGACAATGGCTGCGGTGCGCGCCGGTAAAAAAATCCTGTTGGCAAATAAAGAGTCACTGGTGATGGCCGGGACGTTGTTTATGCAAGCGGTGATTGAGTCCGGATCAATGCTGTTGCCGATCGACAGCGAACACAACGCCATCTTCCAATGCCTGCCGGTGTCCTACGCCGATGATGATCGTGGCGGCGTCTCTAAGTTATTGTTATCGGCTTCTGGCGGTCCCTTTCGAGGTTGGGATCGCGACCGTATGCGCGGCGTTACACCAGCCGAGGCCTGCGCACATCCGCAGTGGGCAATGGGTGATAAAATTTCTGTCGATTCTGCGACAATGATGAACAAGGGACTCGAAGTCATCGAGGCGGGCTGGCTATTTGATATGCCGGCAGCAAA
Source organism: uncultured Cellvibrionales bacterium (assembly GCA_937920185.1). Classification (GTDB taxonomy): domain Bacteria; phylum Pseudomonadota; class Gammaproteobacteria; order Pseudomonadales; family Porticoccaceae; genus TMED48. The sequence goes on from CALGJN010000235.1 coordinate 3,699, forward strand.
GATTGACGTTGTCATTCATCCACAGAGTATCATCCACTCAATGGTGCAGTATGTGGATGGCTCAGTTTTAGCGCAGCTAGGCCATCCAGACATGCGCACCCCGATTGCCCATGCGCTGGCATGGCCCGAGCGCATGGCATCGGGTGTCGAGGACCTGGACTTGGTGGCGCTGTCGCGGCTCGATTTCGCCGCTCCAGACGAGCGCAATTTTCCGTGCCTAGCGATGGCCTATGGGGCTGCGAAGGCGGGCGGCGATGCGCCGACCGTGTTAAATGCAGCCAACGAAATAGCGGTTCAGGCATTTCTCGATCTGCGTATAGACTTTACCGAGATTGCCGAGGTCGTCGAGCATATTATGAATGAATACCGTTTTAGTGAACCTGAGTCGCTAGCTGCTGTCGAAGAGTCTGATGCCAGAGCACGGGTGATGAGCGTGGCTCGAATTGATAGGATTGAGCGTTAAATTATGCAGATATTTGAAACCCTGTTATACACCTTTATAGCCCTCGGCGTGCTGGTGACGATCCACGAATTTGGTCACTTTTGGGTAGCCCGACGCTGCGGTGTCAAGGTGGAGCGTTTTTCGATCGGTTTTGGCACGCCATTGGTGCGCTGGACCGACAAGCTTGGCACCGAATTTGTTCTTGCTGCCCTGCCGCTTGGCGGCTATGTGAAGATGCTCGATGCTCGAGCGGGTGAGGTGGCAGAGGAGGACTTGCCGTTCGCATTTAGCAGCGTTAGCGTGTGGCGCAGGATTGCCATCGTGAGTGCCGGGCCGATAGCCAATTTTATCCTCGCGGTATTTGCCTTCTGGATGATATTTCTCGCCGGCGAAGTTGGTGTCAGACCGGTGGTTGGCGAAGTTGCGCTCGCCTCTGACGCTCAGCGGGCTGGGTTCGAGAGAGGTATGACGATACTCTCGGTCGGCGATCAGGCGACCCCGAGTTGGGATGATCTGTCGAAAAGACTGTTTGGTT